>NZ_JBMVFU010000011.1:0-241417 GCF_049538315.1 Nocardia sp. AB354
TCCCTGCCACCGGATGAGGCGTCCGTCGCCGCACCGCAGCGGCGGTCAGTGGGCAGGGTGTCTGCGTATTTCGGCGACGTAGGCGCGGGAGACGGTGCAGGTCAGCAGATCCAGCATGTCGACCAGGAAGCTGCGATCGGCCACCGGATCGGTGGTTCCTTTACCACCGGCCGGATCGATGCGATCAAGGGTCAGTTTCACTCCGTCGTGAATCGCGTGCTGCACCATATCGATCGGTACGCCGTCGCGCGCCCACACCGCCGCCGCGTGTTCGAGTCGCCGCAGCGCCCGCGCCGCCCCGGTGGGCGCATCGCCGAGCAGGATGAGCGCCAGTTCGAATCCCATCCGCATGACTATCGCGGGATCGGAATGCGTTGCACTCCTGGCATTTCCGGAATCGAATCCATCGCCCTCCGCGGATTCCGCATCCCAGGAGTCGTAGGCCGGCATCGCGCTCCTTCCGTGCGCCCGATCCCCATCGCACTGACGAAGGTAACGGTGACGCGCGGTGATTACGAGCAGTCGGCGCGGGTTGGCCCAAACATCCGAACCACAGGGGTCCGCGGTTGTGAGATCTCCCAATCATCGGCCGAATTCGGGTCATCCGTCCGCAATTCGGACGGCTCAGTCCGGCATACGAGAACCGTCGGCTGATTCCGGGAGATCCGCGGATATTCGCGACTCCGGCCGCACTCGGCTGTCGCCGAAACCGTGATAGCCTGAACGTGATACATGCTAGCGTGATTATCACGCGAAGGAAAGCGATTGGGGCGGAAGAGATTTCGTCGGGCGTATGATCATCACGCAGCAGTGCCTCGTTTCGTCGACCTCCCGGGCCGCGCGCCGCGCCGATACGCTGGCACCCATGGGAGCCCGATTACGTACCGCGCGAAAATTGCTGCTGGGCCGCGAGATCGAACATATGATCAGCACCGCGGGGGTGAATCAGGCGGAGGCCGCACGGATCATCGATACCAGCCAGAGCCGGATCGCGATGTTGATCAACGGCGCCAGCTCGATCACCGTCGGCGATCTCGAACGCCTCGCGGTCGCATTGGGTTTCACCGACCCCGGGTATCTCGACAGCCTCGAGGCGTTACGCCGGGACAACCACAAACGCGGTTTCTGGAATACCGGTCACCGCCGCGCCTACCTCGAGGAATTGCGTCTGCTGGTGGACCTCGAGGCCCACGCCAGTCTGCTGCGGGTCACCGAGGCCGAGATCGTGCCCGGACTGATCCAATGCGAGCCCTATATCCGGGCCCTGCACGAACCCCCGCACGACGCGCAGACCGCGTCCGCCGATCCCTGTGCGGTCACCGTGGAGGATTCCGTACGCGCGCGACTGGCCCGCCAGGACGTCCTCACCGGTCCCGCCGCGCCGCGTTTCCACGCCGTGCTCTCGGAATCGTGCCTGCGCCGCGAATACGGCGGCCGCGCGGTGATGGCCGAACAACTGGAATACCTGCTCGAACTGTCGCATCGGCCCAACATCGTCCTGCAGGTGCTGCCGTTCACCGTCCCCACCCGCGGCGCGGGGATGGAGGACCGCTTCACGCTGGTGCGGGTCCCCTCCCCCGGCGCGGCGGGCGACCTGGACATGGCGATCGTGGAGAGCCAGGGCGACATTCGCTATATCGACGACAAGCCCGCGGTACGCGCCCGGGAGACCGTCTGGGACCGATTATCCGCGGCCGCAGCGGATCCCGATCGGTCGCGAGCGTTCATCGACCGGATCGCGCGTTCGTTCCGACGCGAGAGCGTCACCGGGACGTGACCCACCGTCCGTAATCTGCAAAGCCTAAGGAGTGCCGGGCAGCTATGAGCGACAACGACTTTCCCTCACGCGACATCGACACGAGCCGGCCCTCGGCGGCGCGCATGTACCACTACTATCTGTCGGGACAGGCGCTGTTCGACGTCGACAAGGTCTTCGGTGAGCGGGTGTTCGCGCTGTTCCCCCACGCCGATGCCTGGGCGCGGCACAATCGCGAATTTCTATGCCGCGCAGTCGATTTCATGGCCACACTCGGCATCCGGCAGTTCCTCGACATCGGCGCCGGCCTGCCGACGGCGGGCAACACCCACGAGATCGCGCGGGCCCACGAGTCGCGGACCCGGGTCGTGTACGTGGACAACAACACCGAGGCGGTGGCGCGCTGGCACGATCTGCTGCACCGTACCGACACTCTCGCCACCACCGCGGTCATCGATGCCGATCTGCGGTGTCCCGACGATATTTTCGACCATCCCGAGACCCGGCGCCTCATCGATCCGGATCAGCCGCTCGGATTGCTCATCGTCGGCGTCTGGCCGTTCGTGCCGGACAGCGACCGCCCGTACCGGCTGATGGCCCAGCTGCGAGATCGGCTCCCGCGCGGCAGCTGTGTGGCGATGAGCCATGCCGGTCTCGACGACGCGTCCGAGGATGTCCAACGCGGAATGGCCGCGGCGGCAGAGCTCTACAAGCAGACCTCGGATCCGTTGACCCTGCGCCGCCGTGACGATTTCGCCGCCTTCTACGACGGCCTCGAACTCCTGAATCCCGGGATCGTGCACGCCCCCGATTGGCGGCCCTCTGCACCGGTGGACATAGCGGATCCGGCACGGCCGTGTAATTTCGCGGCCGTCGGCTACAAGCCTTAGCCGGCACGGTCGGCGCGGCGGTCCGCGCATCGGTGCGCCGGCAGCTTTACTCCGTAGAAAGGGCATCCGATGACGCGGCCACCGACCTTCACCGTAGGTGAATTCCGAAAAGCCTCAGCCAGTTCCCCGCACCAGAACTGCGTGCGCGTCGCACGCAAACACGGATGGACCGCCGTCTGGGACGACAAGTGCGCTACTGCCGCCACCACCGCCGCCACGGCCGTGGGCAGCACCGAGATGCTGCTGGTCACCGACGAACAGTTCGACAAATACCAGGCGGGTATCCGCGCCGGGCGCACCGAGCGATTACCGATCACGCAGTTGCGGCGCCCCGACGGACGCTATGTGCTGCGCACCGAAACCGGCCGTCGCGCAAGGGATGTGGAGCTCATCTTCGATCGAGCCGAGCTCGACGCCTTCCACCACGGTGTGCGGACCCACGAATTCGATCTGCACAGATTCACCGCGCCGGCGCTCGATGGTGCCGAATACGACACTCGCGCAAGCGGTCTCACGGCTCGAATACCGGCCTAGCGGCTCCCGCACGTCTCCGGTGCCCGCCCGCGCGGGCACCGCTCCCCTCGAAAACCTCTGCGCCGCAGAGTGTCCGGATCAGTCCGAGCCCGCGGCGGTGTCGTCGTCCAGCTGCACCTGTACCCGCACCCGGCCCTTCTCGTCACGCGTCGCCACGGCGTGACCGCGGCGGTCGCCACCGTCCAGATGCAGCGTGATGGGGCCGCCCTCGCCGGTGAAGTTGCGCCACCAGCTCTTGCGATCGGGCATAGCGACGCCGATGAGGATGGAATCGCCGGAACGCCGATAGTTCACCGGTGTGCTGAACGTCTTACCCGACTTTCGCCCGACATAGCTGATCTCGACGAACCCCTTCCGCATCAGCGGGCCGAGAACCGGCGCCTCCGTCAGCGTGAGTACCACCGAATTGAAGCCGCGCACGGCCGATTTGACGTCCACCTGTTGCCTCCTGACTGGCCCGACCGAAAGATGTCACTCTACCGGCGTCCGATGACATCGCCAGGCGAGCGACGACGTTCACCCAGGTCCGGCCCGGACCGGATCTCGGCCCCGAGCGGGTGTCCGGCACGCCGCGGCGATCGGCCGGCCTCCCGGCATCCCGCCGCACCTCGTCCGCCCGCGGAGGCGTCCGCGACCCGGTCGATGGTCCGATCCGGTCCGCGCACGGGCGGCTCCCGCGTCGGCTCCTGCAGGACACCGGCCAGCCCGGCGCCGATTCCGAGTGCCGGCCCGGCGACCGCGCCCGGTGCGAAGGCGGCGACCACCGCACGACGCCGAGCGGGCCACGGCGACGTCGCGCGCACCATCGCCCACCAGACCCGGATGCCGTCCGCGGTCGCGTCGCAGAGGCGCAGATACGGCACGGCGGCGTAACCGGCGGCGAGGATCAGGACCGCACCGGCGGCGCAGTCGAGCAGATAGTGGTTCGCGGTCCCGATCACCACCAGCGTGATGAGAATCGGATAGCCGACACCGGCCCAGCGTGCGAGCGGAGTCCGGCCGAAGCGGTACAGCATCAGCCCGCACCACAGCGCCCAGCCGACGTGCAGACTCGGCATCGCGGCGAAATCGTTGGTGAGCGAATCCAATCCGCGCGGCGTGCCGGAATCACCCTGCCACCAGCCCACCGAGGCGTGCAGTGCCATCACGTCGATGAAACCGTGGGACTCTTCCAGCAGTCGCGGCGGCGCGGTGGGCAATGCCACGAATCCGATCAGGCCCGCGACGGTCGCGATGCCCAGCTGGGTGCGAGCCGCCCGGTACTGCTCGCGGTGCGCCCACCACATCCAGATCAGGATCGCCGGAGTCACGACGTAGTGCAGCGTGGCGTAGGCGAAGTCGGCCGGAATCGCGATCCAGGCGTGGCCGACGAAGATCCGGTTCAGCCACAGTTCGGGGTCCAGCCGCAGCCAGTCCTCGATCCGCAGCAGCGCGTGCGCGTCGTGACGGGCGTGGTCGATACCGCTGCCGACCAGCAGCCGGGCGCCGTCGTAGGCGAAATACACCACGACGACCAGCACCACTTCCCGAAACCAGCCCCCGGCTCGCGCCGGAACCTGCGCGAGCGGACCCGAGATGGTTGTTGCAGCCACGACCCGACCTCCACGACGAGGGCTGACGTACAACGTACGGTACGTCGTACGTGCATACTACAATGGCGGCGAGACCGGATTTCATCCCGACCGGAGACAGTGCCGTGACATCTGAGCCCGCCCGACGAACCCGAACCGGGGGCGGCCGCCGCCGAGTACCGCGCCATACGCTCAGCGCCGAGGCGATCGTGGACGCCGCGCTGCGCATGCTCGACGACACCGACTGCGAGGGCATCTCCATGCGCGCCCTCGCCGCCGAACTGGGCGTCGGCACGATGACGCTCTACACCTACTTCCGCAGCAAGGACGAACTGCTGCAGGCCGCGCGCGATCAGGTGCTCGACAGCTTCCATCCGCCGGACGTCTCCGGCGACTGGGCCGATCGGGTACGGGCGTGCTGCCAGGCGCTGTACCGGCTGCTCGTGGAACGCCCGGCGGTGCTTCGGGTACTCGCCGTGAAGCCCGACGGCGACGGCGATTTCGCCGATACCGCAACCGCCGCACTGGAATTGGTGCTCTCCCAGTTACGGGCCGCCGGTCTCGGCCGACAGGAGACCGCGCGCGGATACGTGGTGCTGTTGCAATACACCTTCGGCATGGCGCTGCGTCATGTGTTCGCTCCGGCGCGCCGCAACGGTGAGAACATCCCCAGCCGCCTGCAGATGCTGGATCCGGTGGCCCATCCGACGATCACCGATCTGATGCCCGAACTGGTGATCACGCACGGCAGCGGCGAGGAGCAGTATCTGTTCGGCCTGGATCTGATCCTCGACGGGTTGCGCAAGGCGGCCGCGGCACAGCACTAGTCGGGCGCAGTACTAGTCGATCGACAGGCGCAGGGCCAGGTCGATGATTACCGCCTCACGCGGTGCCACGACGTCGCGGCGAGGTTCGTTCACCCACAGCACCGTCCGGCCGGCGCCGTCGAAGCGGGGCAACGCCACGCAGCGCCGCGGGCCGACCACCACGACACGGTGCAGACGCAGCAGATGCAGCAGCGCCAGCGGTGGATCGGGGGCGGGTGCGGTGACAACGAAAGCCAGGCGCCGCGACCGCGGATGCCCGAGCACCGGACCGCAGATCGGCAGTGCGGCGATCATCCTGTGTCCCAGTCGGTTCGGCAGAGCGATCAGGCCGAACCGGCCACCGGTCACCAGATGCGGCCGGGGGCCGATCATCGTGACCGGCAGTCCGCGGTCGGCATACGCCGCGCGGATGCTGTCCGGGGCGTGGACGCCAGCGAACATCATGGGCCCTGCCCGTTGCCTCGCGCCACCTCACCCGTCTCCCTTGCCGGCTCCTCACCTCAACAGCCGCGACGTGGCCGGATCAGGGCCGAAAGTCCCCGCCATCGGGGACCTTGGTCATCGATCCGGGATTTGTAGGATTGCCGGAAAGTAGCAGGAGCTGCTTCGGCAATCGGGAGGCCCGATGATCGACCGGAACCGGACGGCGACACCCGTACGCGGCCGCTGGGGCATGCTGGCGGTGCTGTGCGCGAGCCTGCTGCTCGTCGCCATGGACGCCACCGTGCTCAACGTCGCGTTGCCCTCGCTGATCGAGGACCTGCAACCGGGGGCGCTCGCGCAGCTGTGGATCGTCGACATCTACGGATTGGTTCTGGGCGGCCTGCTGATCACCTTCGGCGCGGTCGGCGACCGGATCGGCCGCAAGCGGCTGTTCCTGACCGGATTCGCGCTGTTCGGCGTCGCGTCGGTGGTCGCGGCGACCGCACAGGTCACCGGTCAGCTCATCGGCGGCCGCGTGCTCCTTGCGGTGGGCGGCGCGATGGTGATGCCCTCGACGCTCTCGCTGATCCGCAACATCTTCGACGATCCGCACGAACGCACCCGGGCGATCGCGATCTGGGCGGCGATCGCCGGGGTCGGCGCGGCGGTGGGTCCGATCGTGGGTGGCGTCCTGGTCGAACACTTCGGCTGGGCCGCGGCGTTCTGGATCAACGTGCCGGTGGTCGTGCTCACGCTGGCGGCAGGGATCGGTTTGCTGCCCGAATACCGGGCCCCGTCGACCACCCCGTTCGACTGGCCGAGCGTGCCGTTGTCGGTGCTCGGTATCGTCGGATTCGTCTGGGGCGTCAAACATCTCGCGCGCGGGGAGGACGTCGTGCTGAACGTGTGCGTCCTGCTGGCCGGGCTCGCCATGCTGTTCTGGTTCGCGCGCCGGCAGTTGCGGCTGACCGATCCGCTGCTCGATATCCGGCTGTTCCGGCGACCGGTCTTCCTCGCCGCGGCCCTGGCGACACTGATGGCGATGATCGCGATCGGCGCCGCCCTGTTCCTGATTTCGTTGTGGCTGCAATACATTCACGGCAACTCTCCCGCCGAGGCCGGGATCCGGACGGCGCCGGCCGCGGTCGCGACTCTGGTCGGCTCGCTGACGACACCGGCGCTGCTTCGCTGGACCGGTGTGCGCGGAGTGATGGTTACCAGCCTGCTCATCCTCGCCGCCGGCTTCGCGGTCCTGGCGACCTCGCCCGAACCCACCAGCTATGCCGTGGTCGCGCTGGTCCTGGTCTGCCTGGGTATCGGTGACGGCATCGCGGTCACCGCCGCCGCGGCGGTTCTGGTTTCCTCGGTGCCGGCCGAACGCGCCGGCCAGGGCGGCGCGGTCGAGGAGACCAGCTACGAACTGGGCAACGGCCTGGGGGTGGCGCTGCTGGGCAGTGTGCACGGCGCGCTGTTCACCCATTACATGAGCGAGGTCCCGTTGACCGGAGCCCAGGGCGAGACGGCCCGCGAATCGGCCGGCGGCGCGATCGCGGTGGCCGGCGATATCGGCGGTGAACTCGGGAGCCGCGTGCACGAGATGGCTTCGGCGGCATTCGATTCCGCACTCACGGTCACCTCGTACGCGGCCGCCGGTGTGGTGGCTGCCGTCGCGGTTCTCACCGCGATACTGATCCCGCGGCACACCAGCGTGACACCGCAGCACTGACGCGCCCGCCGACTGCGCGTTCAGCCGCCGCGTTTGCGGCGATGGCGGCGATGGGTGGTATCGCAGAGCGGATAGATCCCGGACCGGCGGCAGGTGCACACCGCGACCACGAACCGATCGCAGCGCACGACGCGTCCGTCGTCGGTCACCAACTCCACCGGCCCCTCGACGAGCGCCGGACCGTCCTTGGTGAGCGTGACCCGCGTGCGGCGGGCCGGGCCGGGGGTGGGCTCGTCATTCTCGATCGGCACGGATCACCACCAACTCCTCTTGCCGTGTTCCCGGTTCGATCAGGCGCTGTCGCTCCAGCCAGTGCGCGCGCCGGTTCAGTACCGGACCGAATTCGCAGGTTTCCCGCACGACGATCGCGGCCTTGAGCCCGCCGTCGCGCAGTTGCCGTACGGTCAGATCCGGATCGCACAGCGAGGAATGCACGATCAGCGCGATTCCCTTGGTGCGCAACAGCTCCGGCATCATCCGGCACAACGGATCAAGAAGCGCCCGGCCGCGTGGTCCGCCCTCCCAGGCGCGCGCCCGGCCATGTGCCGGAATCTCGGTAGGACCCGGCACGTAGGGCGGGTTCGCCAGCACCGCGTCGAAGGTACGCCGGTGCAGCACCCGGCCGAAATCGCCGTGCAGCAATTCCAGCGGCACCCCGTGCAACCTGCTGTTGAGCCACGCCGAGGCCAGCGCGCGGCGCGAGATGTCCACCGCGGTGACCGCGGACGCACCGGCCCGCCCCGCCTGGATCGCCACGGCGCCGGTACCGGTGCACACGTCCACCACCTGGGACCCCTCCGGGATGGCGGCGGCCCCCAGCGCTCTGATCAGCAGTCCGGTATCGGCTGTCGGGGCGTAGACACCCGGTGCGCGGAACAGTCTCATGATCGCCGAATACCCGCCTTCCGATGATCAACCCGCGCGATCGCGTGGGATCGCCTCCGGGTCGCGCAGCGAGCTGTGCCCGGCCGACCAGCTGTCGAGCATGTGGCGGTCGATGGCGTTCTCCAGCAATGTCGTCGCCTGGATGCCGAAGACCATCGGTGCGATCAACTCGGGCTCGCGGACCGACAGATCCCCGATGACGTCGCGGCGCATCACCTGTTCGTGCACCGCGTCGGCCTCCACGTGTTCGGCGTAGAAGCGCACACACGCCGGATGCGCGTCCAGCCGCCGCAGCGTGTCGACCATGCGACGCGCCGCGGGTGGCGACCCGATCTCGACGCTCGCGAAGTGGCCGACCAGCTCGCCCCGGAACTGCCGGTGCAGGCCGAACAGCGACATCATGTTCACCAGCGCCAGCATCGGCGCGGGGACGGCATCGAGATAGTGCAGGTAGGTGTCGTCGAGGCCGGCGCCGGCCAGCAGATCGGCGAACAGCTGAGCGTGGATGTCCTCGCCCCGGCCGGCGCCGAACTCGTCGTATTCGACCGCGACCAGCGCGGCCTTCGCCTGACCGCGCAGACGGGGAATCACCCACGCGTAGGGATCGGCCTCTTTGTGGTGGTAGATCGAGCGGTGCGCGAAGTATTCGCACACCTGCCACCACTGGCCCTGTTCGTTGAGGAAGTGCCCGACGCCCGTGCCCTCGACCGGCTCGACGAGCAGATCGTCGAGTTCGCCGTCGAGGTCGTCGCCGCCGGGCACATCGCGTCGCATCGCGGCCAGGAACCGGTCCTCGAGGTGGGCGCGCATGCGCAGCAACGCCGGGTCCCACTCCCACCGCGGGTCGACGGAATCGAAACCGCGGTAATGCAACTCGTAGCACAGGTGCAACGCCAGCTGCAGATCCTCGCCGTACGGGTCGGTGTTCGCGGTGTCGAAATCGACGTGGCAGGCGGTGCCGCTGAGCAGTGCGCACAGACCGGCGGAGAGTTCGCCGCGCGGCTGCGGTAGCGGCGGCGCGCCGGTATTCGCGGTCACCGGCGCCGGGGTGGGCCGATGCCGGGACGCCGAGAGGTGCCGATGGCCGGATGTTCGGCGCACTTCGGGGTGCGGAATCTCCATAGGCGCCGCATACCCGGTGCTCGTCGCCTTCAATCGGCGCACCGGGGCAGACAGGTTCGAGCGCGGATCGGCGGGTATGCGCGAAACAGAGCATCCCGTCGCCCGTCGAAAGGAGCACCTTGTGAACGACCCGACCGGTTCCCGAGCTCCCGGGGACGACCTCACCGCCATCGCGATCAGTTGCACCCTGAAGAAGTCGCCCGATCGATCGAGCAGCGAGCTGATCGCCGAGCAAGTACTGCGCGAACTGTCGAACCACGGCGTCACCGGCAAGACCGTGCGCGCGGTCGACCTGGACATCCGACCCGGCATCACCGCGGACGAGGGTGACGGCGATCAGTGGCCCCACCTGCGCGAACAGATCAGCGCGGCGGACATCGTGCTGATCGCGACGCCCACCTGGCTGGGCCACATGTCCTCGGTCGCGCAGCGGGTGCTCGAACGCCTCGACGCCGAACTGTCGGTCACCGACGACCAGAACCGGCCCGCCATGGTGGGCAAGGTGGGGATTGCCGCCGTCGTCGGCAACGAGGACGGCGCGCACAAGATCTGCGCCGATACGTTCCAGGCACTCAACGACATCGGCTTCACCGTGCCGGCCCAGGGGTGCACCTACTGGAACGGCGAGGCCATGAGCGGCGTCGACTATCTGGACCTGGACAGCACTCCCGAGGCCGTCGCGACGACGACCGCGGGCATGGCGCGCAATGCCGCGCATCTGGCGCGGACCTTGAAGGCCGCGCCCTACCCGGCCTATCCGTCGTAGGGCCCGGGCGGATCGCACCGCGAATCTTCATGCGTTCGAGGAGCCGATATGTACACCGAAAGCGCCGGACCGCGAATACGGGCGAGCGAGACCCCGGTCCCGGAACCGGTTCCGCCACAGCCGGTTCCGGATCCCACGCCCGAACGTCCGATCCCGGCCCCGGAACCCGATCCGCGGCCGCCGTTCCCGGAGCCCGGTCCCGTTCCGGGCCGGCCACCCGAACCCGGCCGCCCGATACCGGGACCCGCCCCGGATCCGATCCCCGGCCCTCCGCCGCCGAGCCCCGGCCGACCGGTCCCTCCGGAGCCCGTTCCGGAGCCGCCGCCCGACCCCGGCCGACCGATACCTCCGGAGCCCATTCCCGAGCCGCCGCCTGATCCAGGCCGCCCGATCCCCGGCCCAACGCCCGACCCGAACCCGTCCGTACCCGGCCGTGATCCGTGGCCACCGGTTCAGCAGGCCGGTGTTTCACCGGCCCCGCGCCGGGCACCCGCCGGACATGACATCCGATGAGCAGACCCCTGGAACGCATCCGCAGGTCACCGCCGAGGATCTGCGGATGCTGCTGGACGCGGGCAGCCCCGGCACCCGCCTGGTGCTGACCGAAGGCCGGGTCCGGCTCGCCACCGACAGTGGCGAGGACGGAATGGAGTTGATCCGGCGCCCCGAACTGGCCGACCGCATCGGCGACCACCCCGATCAGCACGAACTGGCCGAGCAGGCCGAACTACTCAACACGCTGATTCGCATGCAGGGCGCCTGAGCGCCCGCGCGAGCCCCGAGAAGGAGACGAGATGAGCCGACCCGACCGAGAGCCCACCGTCCTGGTGGTCACCTCACAGACCGGTGTGGAACGCGACGAGCTGCTGGAACCCCTGAAGCAGTTGCGCGCCAACGGAATTCGCGTCACCCACGCCGCCCCGTCCACCGATGCGGTGCAGACCTTCGTGCACGACACCGAAGCCGACACCACCGTCGACCCGGACACCGATCTGGCCTCGGTATCGGTGAGCGATTTCGACGCGCTGGTGGTGCCCGGTGGCACCGTCAACGCCGACAAGTTGCGCGCCACCAAGGAGGCCGTCGACCTGGCGCGCGGATTCGCCGACGCCGGAAAGACGATCGCCGCGATCTGCCACGGCCCGTGGCTGCTGGTGGAGGCGGATCTGATCCGCGGCAAGACCATGACCTCGTATCCGTCGCTGCAGACCGATGTGCGCAACGCGGGCGGTCAGTGGGTCGACGAGCAGGTGGTCCGGACGCAGGACGGCTGGACGCTGATCACCTCCCGCAATCCGCGCGATCTGGACGCGTTCTGTTCGGCGATCGAGACCGAAGTGGGCGCGAAGTGACGGTGACGGCACGATCATGGTGAAAGCCCCGGGTGCGGCGGAATTCGTGCCGGACACCACGGATCTCGCGCGATTGCGCGAGGCCGCGGGCAGATGTCACGGCTGCGATCTGTACCGGCATGCGAGCCGGACCGTCTTCGGCGAGGGCCCGGCGCACGCCCCGATGGTGATGATCGGCGAGCAACCCGGCGACCGTGAGGATCTGGCCGGACACCCGTTCGTCGGCCCCGCCGGGACGCTGCTGAATCGCGCCCTCGCCGATGCCGGAATCGACCGTGACGCGGTGTATCTCACGAACGCGGTGAAGCATTTCAAGTTCACCGAGCGTGGTAAGCGCCGCATCCATCAGAAGCCCGGGCGCACGGAGATCGTCGCGTGCACGCCCTGGCTGACCGCCGAGCTCGACGCGATCCGCCCGCGGTTGGTGGTCTGCCTGGGTGCGGTGGCCGCCCAGGCCGTCTTCGGTCCCGATTTCCGGATCACCCGCGACCGCGGGCGGCTGATCGCGCACGACGATCACCGTGCGCTGGCCACCATCCATCCGGCCGCCGCGTTGCGCGCTCCCGATCGCGACGAGGCCTACGACGGGCTGGTCGCCGACCTCACCGAGGCGGCCACCGCACTGTCCGGAACGAGCTCCTAGGAGCGAAAACGCTTGCGGCACACCACGGCCGCCGCCGGTGGTCCGGCGGCGGCCGTTGCTGCCGGAGACGGGCAGCCGAAGTACGTCAGCTCGGTGTCGTCAGCTCAGCTTCAAGGAGCGGCCGATGATCTCCTTCATGATCTCGGTGGTGCCGCCGTAGATGGTCTGCACGCGCGCATCCATATACGCCTTGGCGATGGGGTACTCGCGCATGTAACCGTAACCGCCGTGCAGCTGCAGGCATTTGGTGATCAGGTCGAGCTGTTCCTCGGTGCTCCACCACTTGGCCATCGCGGCATCCTCGGCCGAGAGCGTGCCGGCGTTGAGAGCCTCGATGAAGCGGTCGACCAGCACGCGCACCGCGGTGGTCTTGGTGGCCAGCTCGGCCAGAACGAAACGCGTGTTCTGCTGGGCGCCGATCGGTTTGCCGAAGGCCTTGCGGTCGCGCACGTACTGGATGGTGGTCTCCAGGCAGCCTTCCATCGCGGCGGCGGCCATCACGGCGATCGACATCCGCTCCTGCGGCAGGTTCTGCATCAGGTGGATGAAGCCCATGCCCTCGGTGCCGAGCAGGTTTTTGGCCGGAACCCGCACGTCGGTGAAGCTGAGCTCGGCGGTGTCCTGCGCCTTGAGACCGATCTTGTCGAGGTTGCGGCCGCGCTCGAAGCCGGGCATGCCGCGCTCGACGACGAGCAGCGAGAAGCCCATCGCCCCCTTCTCGGGATCGGTCTGCGCGACCACGATCACGATGTCGGAGTTGATGCCGTTGGTGATGAAGGTCTTGGCGCCGTTGATGACCCAGTCGTCGCCGTCCTTCACCGCGCGGGTTTTGATGCCCTGCAGATCCGAACCGGTGCCCGGCTCGGTCATGGCGATGGCGGTGATGATCTCACCGGAGCAGAATCCGGGCAGCCAGCGCTGCTTCTGCTCATCGTTGGCCAGCTCCAGCAGATACGGCGCGATCACGTCGTTGTGCAGCGAGAAGCCCAGACCCGAGTACTGACCCTTGGTGGTCTCCTCGGTGATCACCGCGTTGTAGCGGAAATCCTTGACCCCGCCGCCACCGAACTCCTCGGGCACGGCCATGCCGAGGAAACCCTGCTTACCGGCCTCCAGCCACAGCTGCCGATCCACGACGCCCGCCTGCTCCCACTCGGCATGGTGCGGCGCGACGTGCTGATCCAGAAATTTACGGTATGACTCCCGGAACAGATCGTGTTCGGGCTCGAAAAGGGTGCGCTCCACGCCAACCTCCTAGTGACCACATCGGCAACTCGCCTGCCACATACGGTACCCGGAAGGGGAATCGCGGTTCACTTCAGATCCGAAAAAAGTCCCCCACCTGTGCGAAAAGCTTCAGCAGGTGATCCCTGCGCACCCTGAACGCGGGTAAACCTCTACAGTCCGACAGCGCCGCGGACGCGGCCCCACAGGGTGCGCCCGCGATCACGATCGCGCTCGGCCAGCAGAGCGGTGATCTCCTCCTCCAGCGCCTTGCGCACCACCTGCTGCAATTCCTCCGCGGCGGCGTCCAGATCGGTGGCGTCCTGCCACGGCGTGGTCTCGATGGGCGTGCCGATCGAGTAGTAGAACCGTTCGGGCCGGGGCACGACGGTGGGACCGATTCCGCGCATGAGCGGCGGAGTGAGATTGCCGCGGATACCGAGCGCCTCGACGGTCCAGCGCAGCGGGCTCATCACCGGATGATCGCCGTCGAAGACCACGTCGAACACGTCGTCGGCGCCGATCATCGCGGTGGGCAGGATCGGCGCGCCGGCCTCGATCGCCATGCGGGCGAAGCCGGTACGCCCCTCCCATTTGAGGTGGTATTTCTCACCTTTGCGGCGCATCGCCTCGCGGCCGCCGCCGGGGAACACGATGACGGCCTCGCCGTTGTCGAGCAGGGTGCGGCAATTGTCGCGCGAACCCCGCACGCTGCCGATCCGGTGCACGAGCTCACGCACCGGCGGCACCCGCATCAGCACGTTCTCCGCCAGGCCGCGCACCACCCGGCCGGTGCGGTGGTAGATCTCGTGCACCAGCAGCGGCGCGTCCACGCCGCCGAGCAGCGTGTGGTTGCCGACGAGCATGACCGGGCCGGTTTCGGGAATGTTGTCCAGGCCGTGGAAAACCGGACTGTTCCACAGCCGCACCGGCGTCGACAGCGCGTCGAAAACGCGAAGATCGATGGCGGGCACCGTCATTCGCAACGGTGCTCCGTCACTGAGCGTGGCGGGAACGCTCGGCTTCGCGGCAGCGCTCGGCCTGGCGGAAGCGTCCGGCGACGCGGACTGCCCCGGTGTTGCCGGCGAGCGCTCGGCGGTGAATTCGACAGGCATGGATTCGATGGGCATGGATTCGACAGGCATGACATCGTTCCCGGACATTTGCACCCTCCCTGCAGCCGTTCGGTGACGCGATTCTACCGAAAACGACTGTGGCACACAGACTACGAAAGCTTCAGTGCGAAGGCCCCGCTGCTTCCGCACTGCCGACGGTGCCCGCGTGCGCGTACTGCGACAGGGTCGGTGCGAGCGCCCGGGGAACCCGGGCCCGCACCCGCGTACCACCCTCCTCGTGCGAGGAGCTGATGATGCGGCCGTCGGAGTGGATGCGCGCGAGCAGATCACCACGAGTGTACGGGAGCAGCACACTCACCTCGACATCGAGCCCGCCGAGGATCTCCGCCAGCCGTTCGCGCAACTGGTCGATGCCGCGGCCGGTGCGGGCCGAGACGAACACCGCGCCCGGCAGCTGCGCCCGCAGATGCGCCAGCTGCGTCGCGTCCAACGCGTCGATCTTGTTCACCACCAGCAACTCCGGCGGCCCGGATCCCTCGCCCTGCTCGCGCAGCACATCGGTGATCACCTCGCGCACGGCCTTGATCTGCTGATCGGGCAGCGCGTCGGAACCGTCGACCACATGCAGCAGCAGATCGGCGCCGGTGACCTCCTCGAGGGTGGACCGGAACGCCTCCACCAGCTGAGTCGGCAGATGCCGGACGAATCCGACGGTGTCGGTGAAGACGACCTCGCGGCCGTCGTCGAGCGCGGCCCGGCGAGTCGTCGGATCCAGGGTGGCGAACAGCGCGTCCTGCACCAGGATGCCCGCGCCGGTCAGGGCGTTCATCAGGCTGGATTTCCCGGCGTTGGTGTAGCCGACGATCGCCACCGCCGGAATGCCGCTGGAGGTGCGCCGCGACCGCTTGGTGTCGCGGGCGGTCTTCATCTCCTTGATCTCGCGGCGCAACTTGGCCATCCGCTCGCGGATCCGGCGGCGATCGGTTTCGATCTTGGTCTCACCGGGGCCACGGGTACCCACACCGCCGCCCGCACCACCGGCCCGGCCACCGGCCTGCCGCGACATCGATTCACCCCAGCCGCGCAGTCGCGGCAGCATGTACTCCATCTGTGCCAGCGACACCTGCGCCTTACCCTCGCGGGAGGTGGCGTGCTGGGCGAAGATGTCCAGAATCAGCGCGGTGCGGTCGATGACCTTCACCTTGACGACCTTCTCCAGCGCGTTCAGCTGCGCCGGGGTCAGCTCACCGTCGCAGATCACCGTGTCGGCGCCGGTCCCGAGCACCACCGAGCGCAATTCGTCGGCCTTACCCGAGCCGATGTAGGTGGCCGGATCGGGCTTGTCGCGGCGCTGGATCAGCGCGTCGAGCACCTGAGAGCCGGCGGTTTCGGCGAGCGCGGCCAATTCGGCCATGCTGGCGTCGGCCTGCGCGGCGTTGCCCTCGGTCCACACGCCGACCAGCACGACCCGCTCCAGTCGCAACTGCCGGTACTCGACCTCGGTGACGTCGGTGAGCTCGGTGGACAACCCCGCGACACGGCGCAGCGCGCTGCGTTCGTCGAGTTGCAGTTCACCGACGGTGGGCGCGGCCGCCCAGCCGTTGCCGGAGTAGCCGCTGCCGTCGTCCTCGTCGGCGTCGTAATCGCTCACGCCGGTATCGGCGTCGTCATCGCCGATGCTGTAGTCCTGGTCCGCGTAGCCGTCCGTCTCCGAGTCGAGCTGCTCGATCGGGGTGAACTCGTACGTTTGTGATTTCCTCATACACCTCCATGGTCCCACGCCACAACCATCGGGCGCACTCGGATATTTCCGGCCGACGCCGGGAGCGGCCCCGGTAAGCTCACACGGATCAGGCGCCGGCCCACCACTCACCGGCGAGGTGTCCGGAACCGACCAGCACCGAGGGGCCGCGCAACCACGCCTGCCCGTGCTCGATGCCCACGGTGACGGCACCGCCGGGCACCCGGACCCGCACCTGCGCCGAATCCGCCGCCGGATCGATGCCCGCACTCGTCAGCGCCGCGGCGGCCGCGGCGACCGTGCCGGTGCCGCAGGAGCGGGTTTCGCCGACGCCGCGTTCGTAGACCCGCATATCGACCGCGCCGTCCTCGCCGAGCGCGGTCAGGATTTCCACGTTCACGCCGTGCGGGAACAACTCCGGATCGAAACCGGGTGGCACGGAGAGGTCGAGCGCGGCCAGCCCGTCGGCGGTGAGCCCGGGATCGACACAGGCCAGATGCGGATTGCCCACGTCGACCCCGACTCCGGCCAACGCGCTGCCGGCGACCGTGGCGGTGGAATCACCGAGCATCCGCACCGGGCCCATGCCGACGGTGACCTCGCCGTGCACCTCGTCGAAGGAATGCACGACCACCGAGCGCGCGCCCGCCCGGGTGCCGACCACGAATTCGGTATCCCGCTGCATTCCGGTGGCGAGCAGATAGTGGGCGAACACGCGCACGCCGTTGCCGCACATCTCCGCGATCGACCCGTCGGCGTTGCGATAGTCCATGAACCAGTCCGCCGCGGCCACACCGTCGGGCAGTTCGGCCAGCTCGCCGCGCTCCACCAGCGCCCCCGCCCGGGCGACGCGCAGCACACCGTCGGCGCCGATGCCCTGGCGCCGGTCACACAGCACGGCGACGGTGTCGGGGGCCAGGCGCAGGCGGGCGTCGGCGTCGGGCAGCACCACGAAATCGTTCTGGGTCCCGTGGCCCTTGCCGAATTCGATATCGGCCGCGCCGGACACCGTCTGCACCTGCTCGCTCATCGACGTCGTTCCTCCAGCCGTCCCGCACTATTCACCGGCCGCGCCGGCGTTCACCTTCGATACCGACACCCGGCGCTGCCGGGATATTTCGTACAGCACGACCGAGACGGCGCAGGGGGTGACCGGCATCGCACCCGCCGGAATCCGCACCATCTCGTCGCATGCGTCGCGCCACCGCGCGTCGAGCTCGCCGTCGTCGGCGAACACCATGATCGTCGCATCCGCGAAGGTGTGCGCATCGACCGGCTCGTCGGCGGGGTCCGCACCGACACCGACCAGCCGGGCCGGGACTCCCGCGCCCGCCCGCAATTCGGCGACGGCAGCCGGGCCGGGCACTCGCACCACCGGCACCGCGAACAACGCGCCTGCCGAGGCGCGCACACACCGCGGGTCGTATTCGTCCGCGCCGGAACCGCTGATCACGACCGCGGCGGCGCCGAAAGCGTGCGCGGTGCGCAGCACACTGCCCAGCCGCAGCGCGGAGGCCGGGCGATCTATCACGACCACCGGACGTGCCGGATCGAGGCGGACCTCCGAGCCGTCCCGGCTGCGGGTGTGCGCCAGCGCCACCAGTTCCGGTGTGCCGGTATCGGGTTCGGCGAGTTCGTCGAGGGTGTCGCCGACCAGTCCGATCGCCGGCACCGCGTCGTTGTCGAGCACCTCGCGCGCCCACGCCGGCAGCGGGGCGCCGAGGCGGTACAGCACCGCCTCCAGCGGCCAGCCGTTCGCCACCGCCGCGGTGATCGGTTCGCGGCCGTGGACGAGAAAGCGGCCGTCGCGCCGGCGGCGGGCGCGGTTGCCGAGATAGGCTCGCCACTCCCCCACGGAGGCATTACGGGTCGTCGATGGGCGGGTGGTCGATGGGCGGGTCACTGCCGAATCGATTCCTGTTCGTCGAGCACATGGGCCAGTACCGCATCCGCCAGGCGCGGATCGGCGCCGTCGACCCAGTGCACGCGTGGGTCGCGGCGGAACCACGAGCGTTGCCGGCGCACGTAGCGGCGGGTGCCGATCAGCGTGCGCTCACGCGCATGGCTCAGGTCGTATTCGTTGTCGAGATGAGCCAGGACTTGTGCGTAACCGATCGCCCGGCGTGCCGTCTGGCCCCGGCGCAGGCCGCGGCCGATCAATTCGCGCACCTCGTCGACGAGACCCTGCGCGAACATCGTCTCGGTGCGGGTCTCGATGCGCGCGTCGAGTTCGGCGGTCTCGCGGTCGACACCGATGATCGTGGTATTCCATCGGGGCGTGCCGCGTTGCGGCTGCGAGGCGGCGAACGGCCGGCCGGTGAGTTCGACGACCTCGAGCGCCCGGACGATCCGCCGCCCGTCGGTGGGCAGAATGGTCTGCGCCGCAACGGGATCGGCGGCGCGCAGGGCGGCATGGACGGCGGCGATCCCGTCGCGTTCGAGAACCGCCTCCCACTTCTCGCGGACGCGGGTGTCGGTGGCCGGGAATTCCCACTCGTCCAGCAGCGCCTGGACGTACATCATCGAACCGCCCACGATGACCGGCACCCGGCCGCGCGCGAGAATGTCCTCGACGTCGGCGGAGGCCGCGGCCTGATACGCGGCGACGGTGGCCGTTTCGGTCACCTCCAGCACGTCGAGTTGGTGGTGCGGAATGCCGCGGCGCTGCTGCGGCGGCAGTTTGGCGGTGCCGATATCCATGCCGCGATACAGCTGCATGGCGTCGATATTGACGATCTCCCCGTCCAGGCGAACCGCCAATTCCAATGCCAGATCCGACTTTCCGGTCGCGGTCGGGCCGATGACGGCGATGGGCGCACTCATCGCGCACCCGCCGGATACCAGACCGACGCGTGGTAGCCCACACCGAAAGGTGCTGCGCGATAGAGGGTTTCGACCTTCGGATCGGCGGTGTCGATACCGAACAGACCGGCCAGCACCTGAAAGCCGGGACGGCCCGCCACCTCGAGTTCGGCACACAGCCGCGGGTCCAGTGCGCCGAGTGCCGCGCGGTCACCGGCGTCGAGAGCGGCGTCGATCCGCTGTTGTTCGCCTTCGGCACGGGGATCGAGATATCCGGGCGAGGTGGTGGACAGGGTCGCGGCGCCGTCGGCCACGATCAGCACACCGTGCGCGCGCGGGTCGGCGTCCATCTCGCCGCGCAATCGGGCCCCCAGATCCACGCAGCGGGCGGGCTCGGCGCCGGGATCGACCGGCAGCGCCCGCGCCTCGATGTCCTCGCCGTCCTCGGCCGCGATCCGTCCGCGCAACCATGCGCCCACCAGCAGCGCGGTCGGCCAGTCGAATCGCGGCTCACCGCCGGGGTCCGTCGCCGACAACGCGACCCGGACGTCCGCGCCGAAGCCGCGGAAACTGCCCACGCCGGTCGTCGGCTCGGTGCCCGCGCCGACGATGGTCCAGTGCCGGGCCTGCCGGGCCAGCAGCCGCCCCGCCTCCAGGACGGCCTCGCGCAGTTGCGGTACCTGCGCGGCCGGGTGGGTGGCGTCGGTCAGCGGAGTCGCGCCGCCCAGTTCGGGAATCAGCACGAGCGGCGAGGGAATCAGCGCGGCGGCACGAAACACCCGTCAACGGTAGCGCCCGCCGGGAGACGGCAGCCGAGGCCGCCGCTCACCCGGGGTGATCGTGTTCCCACCACCCTCAACCGTCACTCGGTCCACGCCACCGTTCGCAAGAGAGGGCAATTCTGTCTATTGGCTGGTTGAATGGGATCTGCTAGGGCGTAACCAGGCAGCCGTGACGCGCGGCAGGGATGAGGAGCGATGACCGACAACAGCGGAACCGAGAAGGCAGTGCATCCGGAAACCGGCGCGGCGCAGCAGTCCAGCAATCCCGCCGCGAAGCGTCCGACTCCGGCCGATGCCGCCCCGAAGCCCGGCGCGGCGCCACGCCCGGGAGTACCCAAGCCGGGCGCGCCCAAACCCTCTGCGGCGCAGCGAGCCGAACCGGCGGCGAAACCGGCGGCGACGCACCACGTCAAACCGGCTCCCGTCCCCGGCCCCGCCCATGAGCATCCGCATCCGGTGGTCGTGCCGACCGTCAGCGATCCCAGCGAATGGGGCCGGGTCGACGACGACGGCACCGCCTGGGTCAAAACCGGCGGCGGCGAACGCGTCGTCGGCTCGTGGCAGGCCGGTGACGCCGCCGAGGGCCTGGCGCATTTCGGGCGTCGCTTCGACGATCTGGCCACCGAGGTCGCGCTGCTCGAGGCTCGCCTCGCGGCCGGCACGGACGCCCGCAAGACCAAGGCCGCGGCCGTCGCGCTCGCCGAATCCCTGCCCACCGCGGCGGTGATCGGCGATGTGGACGGTCTGGCGCAGCGTCTGCAGGCGATCATCGAACATTCCGACGAGGCGGCCGCCCACGCCAAGGAGGAGAAGGAACGCACCCGGCACGAGCACACCGAGCGCAAGGAGGCGCTGTGCGCGGAGGCCGAGCAGATCGCCGCCGAATCCACCCAGTGGAAGGCGGCCGGTGACCGGCTGCGTGAAATCCTCGAGGAGTGGAAGTCCATCCGCGGGGTGGACCGCAAGGTCGACGACGCACTGTGGCGGCGCTTCTCCAAGGCGCGCGAGGCGTTCAACCGCCGACGGGGCGCGCACTTCGCCGAACTCGATCGCGAACGCGCCGCCGCGAAGGCACGCAAAGAGGAACTGTGCGCGCGGGCCGAGGAGCTGTCCGATTCCACCGACTGGGTGGGCACCGCCGCGGTCTTCCGGGATCTGCTGACCGAGTGGAAGGCGGCCGGGCGCGCCCCCCGCGAGGCCGACGAGCAGTTGTGGCGGCGCTTCAAAAGCGCCCAGGACGTGTTCTTCGCCGCGCGCAACGCCGCCGCCTCCGAACGCGATGCCGAATTCGGGCAGAACGCGGCGGCCAAGGAGGAACTGCTGCGCCACTACGAGGACCGCATCCCCGAGCACATCGAACCCGATTCCGCGACACTGGATTCCGCGCGCGCCGCCCTACGCGAACTGCAGGAGCGGTGGGATGCGGTCGGCAAGGTGCCGCGCGAGCGCATGCACGAACTCGAGGGCAAACTGCGGGCGCTGGAGAAGCGGGTACGCGAGGCGGTGGACGCCCAGTGGCGGCGTACCGACCCCGAAGCGATGGCTCGCGCGGCGCAGTTCCGCGAGCGGGTCGCCCAGTTCGAGGAGCAGGCGGCCAAGGCCGAGGCGGCGGGCCGCACGCGCGATGCCGAGAAGGCGCTCGAGCAGGCCAAGCAATGGCGTGAATGGGCGGATGCCGCCGAGGGTGCGGTCAGCCGGCGCTGAGCCGTTCGTTCGCCGGCCGGCGGTGTCGAGTTCGCCGCCGACCGGCCGGTACGCGCCGCCGCCCCGCAGCAATCTCGACGAGGAGCCGACCATGGATGTCCGCGAGATCAATCGAGGCGTCATCGAGCAGTTCCGCGCCGGTGGCCCGATCGAGGGGATGCACCGGGATCGTCTGGTGCTTCTCACCACCACCGGCCGGCGGTCGGGGACGCCGCACACCACGCCGATGATGTTCCATCCCGACGGCGACCGGTTGCTCGTCGTCGCCTCGAACGTGGGCGCCCCGCAACATCCGGACTGGTATCTGAACCTCGTCGCCGATCCGGCGGTGACGGTCGAGGTCGACCGGGAGACCTATCCGGCCACCGCGGTACCGCTGCAGGGCGCCGACTACGACCGGGCGTGGACGGAGCTCACCGCGTTGTATCCGTTCTTCGCCGACCACGCGAAGAAGACCGAGCGCACCATCCCCGTGGTGGCGTTGCGACGCTGAGCGCCGGACCGGCTACTTGTCGTCGCCGAACAGCCGGCGCCGGTCCTGCTCTTCCTTTTCGGCGGCCGCGATGCGCCGGCGCTCTTCGGCCTCGAGCTGGAGCGCGGTCCGGCTCCACACCACGCGGATCCAGTGGAAGGTCAGCACCACGATCCCGATCGTGGCCAGAATCAGTCCGATGCCCGGTCCGGCGCCGTGGTAGTTGCCGAGGCCGGGGGTCTGGCGGTGCCAGATCGAGAGGACCCCGAAAACGCTGCCCACCGCGGATCCGGCGACCGCGACCCAAGCCAGCGCCCAGCGGCGGGTGACCAGCGCCAGCGACGAGAACCCGATCCCGAAGATCACCACGAACCATTCGAAGACCCGCGACGGCAGCCCGATGTGCTCGGCCTGCGCGTGGTTGTCGAAGGCCAGCACATCCAGGCCGCGGGCGGCGCCGGCATGCGGCAGGATCAGCGACAGCAGCAGGACGAACACCGCGATCGCGACCACCATCGCCCGCGTCCCGGGATCGATCTCGCCGGCGATCTTGCGTTCGACGGCCTCGAGGTCGCCGCGGAACTGCTCGAAGACCTTCGACTCTGCGGGGTTCATGCTCTCCTCATTCGGCTCGGTCGCATCGTTGCGCTGCTGCGCCGGTGGCTGGTGCGGGTGCTGCGGCGCGGAAGCGTCACCGGATCGCTCCGGTGTGGTGTCGCGATCGGCGTCCTCGTTCCCGCGTTCGGCCATCGGTCACGCCCCGCATCCGGTGTCACAACCGGCGGCCGCCGGCGGAGTCTCCGGGGCACCGATCCGCGGCAGTCCGAGGCCCACCCCGATCGGTGCGGTCTTCGGCAGTACACCGCGTTCGTGCGCATCGCCGGCGCGGGTGCGGCGGTGGGTGTGGACCGGACCGTCGGCGATGAGGTGGTGGGGCGCCGCCTCGGTGATGTCGACGGTGACGATATCGCCGGGCCGGATCGCCGCGTCGCCGGGCCGGAAGTGCACCAGCCGGCCGTCGCGCGCCCGGCCGCTCATCCGCGCGGTCGCCGCGTTCTTCTTACCGGCGCCCTCGGCGACCAGCAGTTCGACCTCGGTGCCGATCAGCGCGCGATTGGCTTCCAGCGAGACCTGTTCCTGCAGTTCGATCAACCGGTCGTAGCGCTCCTGGACCACCGCCTTGGGCACCTGATCGGCCATGGTGGCCGCGGGCGTGCCGGGACGGATCGAATACTGGAAGGTGAAGGCGCTGGTGAACCGCGCCTGCCGGACGACGTCCAGGGTCTCCTGGAAATCCTCCTCGGTCTCGCCGGGGAAGCCGACGATGATGTCGGTGGTGATCGCGGCGTGCGGCATCGCGGCCCGCACCTTCTCGATGATGCCGAGGTAGCGATCCTTGCGGTAGGACCGGCGCATCGCCTTGAGCACCCGGTCCGAACCCGATTGCAGCGGCATGTGCAGCTGCGGGCACACGTTCGGAGTCTGCGCCATCGCCTCGATGACGTCGTCGGTGAATTCCGCCGGATGCGGCGAGGTGAAACGCACCCGCTCGAGCCCGTCGATGCTGCCGCAGGCGCGCAGCAATTTCGCGAAGGCGCCGCGATCCCGGTGTTCGGGCGCGAAGTCGGCCGGATGCCCTTGCGGCAGTGCGGGTTCGGCGAAGTTCACCCCGTAGGAGTTGACGTTCTGCCCGAGCAGCGTCACCTCGAGCACGCCCTGATCCACCAGCGCCTGCACCTCGGCCAGCACGTCGCCCGGCCGCCGGTCGACCTCTTTGCCGCGCAGCGAGGGCACGATGCAGAACGTGCAGGTGTTGTTGCAGCCCACCGAGATCGACACCCAGCCGGCGTAGGCGGATTCGCGACGAGCCGGCAGCGTGGACGGGAAGGCCTCCAGCGATTCCAGGATTTCGACCTGCGCCTGCTCGTTGTGGCGGGCGCGCTCGAGCAGCACCGGCAGCGACCCGATGTTGTGGGTGCCGAAGACGACATCGACCCAGGGCGCCTTGCGCACGACGGTGTCGCGGTCCTTTTGCGCCAGGCAGCCGCCGACCGCGATCTGCATACCGGGCCGCTCGGCCTTGATCGGGGCCAGATGTCCGAGCGTTCCGTACAGTTTGTTGTCGGCGTTCTCGCGCACCGCGCAGGTGTTGAACACCACCAGATCGGCGGTCTGCCCGCCCGTCGCCTTGGTGTATCCGGCGTCCTCGAGCAGGCCCGACAGCCGTTCGGAGTCGTGCACGTTCATCTGGCAGCCGTAGGTGCGCACCTCGTAGGTCCGCGGGGACTGCGGATCGGTGGCCGATCCGGGGGCGCGTCCCGCAGCCGAATGCGCTGCAACCTGCATGGACGAATTCACGGGTCCAGGGTAGACGCTGCGCGAAATCGGACGCCCACCCCGGTCGCCCGGGACCGGGCCGCGGTGACGCCGGTCACGCGGGCGGGTGCCCAGGTCACCACCGGGTTAAGCGCAGGCGGCGACGGCGCGACGCACGCGCCAAAAGTGCGCATTTCGCGCAGGACCGCTCTAGGGTCGACTGTCATGACCGATGCTGCCGACGCAACACCCGGCACCGCCAGCGCTGGGAACACCTCCGATCCGGTCGCGGCCGAGGCATCCGCGGGAACCGCGACCGTTCCACCGATGATCTCGATGCGCAACGTGGACAAGCATTTCGGTGATCTGCATGTGCTGCGCGATGTGAATCTGGAGGTGCCGCGGGGGCAGGTGGTGATCGTGCTCGGCCCCTCCGGGTCGGGCAAATCCACGTTGTGCCGCACCGTCAATCGGCTCGAGCCGATCGATTCCGGCACCATCGCCGTCGACGGTGTCGAGCTTCCGGCCGAGGGCCGCGCACTGGCGAAGTTGCGCGCCGACGTGGGCATGGTGTTCCAGTCGTTCAATCTGTTCGCGCACAAGACGATCCTGGACAACGTCGTGCTCGGGCCGGTCAAGGTGCGCCGCATCGACAAGAAGCAGGCCCGCGCGCGGGCACTGGAACTGCTCGAGCGGGTGGGCATCGCCGATCAGGCCGACAAGTATCCGGCGCAGCTGTCGGGCGGTCAGCAGCAGCGCGTGGCCATCGCCCGGGCGTTGGCGATGAATCCGAAGGTGATGCTGTTCGACGAGCCCACCTCGGCGCTGGATCCGGAAATGGTCAACGAGGTGCTGGAGGTGATGGTCGCATTGGCCAAGGAGGGCATGACCATGCTGGTGGTCACGCACGAGATGGGATTCGCCCGCCGCGCCGGAGACCGTGTGCTGTTCATGGCCGACGGCAGGATCGTCGAGGACACGGCGCCCGAAACCTTCTTCACCGCACCCGCTTCCGAGCGTGCCAAGGATTTCCTGGGCAAAATCTTGAGCCATTGATCGCAATGCACGACCGCGGCGGGATCGATGATCGGCCCGCGCACCGCGGAGGACCCTTCACACTTCACGAGAGAGAAGGCATTCGATGAGGATCACCCGAGCGCTGCGGTTCGGCATCGGCGCGCTGGCCATCGCGGTCGTCGCGACCGGATGCGGCGGCGGCAGCAACAAGACCGCCACCGAACACGCGTCGGAAGGCAAACTCACCATCGGCATCAAATTCGATCAGCCGGGTCTGGGCCTGCGCAATCGGGACGGGTCGTTCTCCGGATTCGATGTGGATGTGGCGACCTACGTCGCCGGAAAGCTCGGCGTGAGCCCCGACAAGATCACCTTCAAGGAGGCTCCCTCCGCACAACGCGAGACGCTGATCCAGAACGGGCAGGTCGACTATGTGGTCGCCACCTATTCGATCACCGATCAGCGCAAGCAGAAGGTCGACTTCGCCGGGCCGTATTACGTTGCGGGCCAATCCTTGCTGGTGCGCGCCGACAACGCCGATATCACCGGTCCGGAATCGCTGAAGGGCGGCAAGAAGCTCTGCTCGGTGAAGGGATCCACACCGGCGCAGAACATTCAGAAGAATTTCGCCAACGATGTGCAGTTGCAGGAATACGACACCTATTCGCTGTGCGTGGAGGCGCTGAAATCCGGGGCGGTGGACGCGGTCACCACCGACAACATCATTCTGGCCGGTTACGCCGCGCAATCTCCGGGCCAGTTGAAGGTGGTCGGGCAGCCGTTCACGACCGAGAACTACGGCATCGGCCTGAAGAAGGGCGACAAGGAGTCTCGCGACAAGATCAACGATGCGATCGAGGCGATGATCAACGACGGCTCCTGGAAAGCCTCGCTGGAGAAGAACTTCGGCAACACCTTCCCGATCCCGTCGCCGCCGCAGGTCGACCGCTACTGATTCGGCGCAGGTTCCGGCCGCCCGGAACCCTGTCCGGCACAGAGAAGTAGGAGGGCGCGTCCACCGTGTTCGACTTGATCTCCCGATACGACAATCAGCTGTGGGACGCCTTCTGGGTAACCATCGAACTGACCGCGTTCTCCGCCGTCGGGGCGCTGATCATCGGCACCCTGGTGGCGGCGATGCGAGTGTCGCCGATTCCGGTGGCGCGGTGGATCGGTACCGCGTATGTGACCGTGTTCCGCAATACCCCGCTCACGTTGATCCTGGTGTTCTGCTCACTCGGTCTCTACACGACCCTGGGCATCAAACTCGCGAGTGAGAGTTCGGGGCTGGATTTCCTGCCCACCAACAACTTTCGTTTCGCCGTCCTCGGCTTGAGTGTGTACACGGCGTCGTTCGTGTGTGAATCGCTGCGCGCGGGTATCAACACCGTGCCGCTGGGGCAGTCCGAGGCGGGACGGTCACTGGGCTTGACTTTCGGTCAGAATCTGCGACATGTGGTGTTGCCGCAGGCGTTCCGGTCGGTGATCGCGCCGCTGGGCAGCGTATTGATCGCGCTGACGAAGAATTCCACGATCGCGTCGGCGATCGGTGTGGCCGAGGCGGCGGCACTGATGGCCTCCATGAACGAGACCGAGGCCGACATTCTCGCCATCGGCGCGATCTTCGCCCTCGGCTTCGTCATTCTCACGCTGCCCACCGGATTGCTGTTCGGCTGGCTGGCCAAGCGATTCGAGGTGAAGCGATGAGTGCGAATGCCTCGGTCCTCTACGACGTCCCCGGCCCGAAGGCGCGCCGGCGGCATGCGCTGTATTCGGTGCTGGTGCTGGCGGTCCTGGTGGTGCTCGGCTGGCTGGTGTGGCGGGCGTTCGACGAGAAGGGCCAGCTCACCGCCGAGAAGTGGAAGCCGTTCGTAGAGTCGGAGGTCTGGCAGACCTACATCCTGCCCGGCTTGCGCGGCACCCTCGTGGCCGCCGCGCTGGCGATCGTGTTCGCGATGGTGATCGGCGTGGTCTTCGGCTTGCTGCGCCTGTCCGAGCATCGCGTCGTGCGGTGGGTGGCCGGGGTGATCGTCGAGGTGGCCCGGGCCATTCCGGTGCTGATCCTGATGATCTTCCTCTACAACTGGTTCGCCAAAAACAATCTGTTCGCCTCCGACCAGCTGGCGCTGGCGGCCGTGGTGATCGCCCTGACCGTGTACAACGGGTCGGTGATCGCCGAGATCGTGCGCTCGGGCATTCGATCGCTGCCGCGCGGCCAGACCGAGGCGGCCCAGGCGCTGGGATTGCGCAAGGGGCAGATGATGCGGATCATCCTGCTGCCGCAGGCGGTGACGGCGATGCTGCCTGCGCTGATCTCGCAGATGGTCGTGGCGCTCAAGGACACCGCACTCGGCTACCAGATCACCTATCAGGAAATCGTGCGCCAGGGTCAGCAGCTGGGTGCGGCCGAGCAGAACACCGTGCCGGCGCTGATCGTGGTCGCCGTTATCATGATCGCCCTGAACTGGGCGCTGACTGTCCTCGCCACCAGAGTGGAGCAGCGGTTGCGGTCGCGGCGCCGGGGGCGGACGGTGCTGGGTGTGAATTCGGTGCTCACCGATGCCGCGCCGGGCGTGGATCTGTCGCTGAGCCGGACCGCGGCGCCGTAACCGGGCGGTTCGGCGATCGCGGCGGATTCGGGTGCGCAGCTGGGCAGGGCGACGGTGTCGACGTCTTCCGCGGGACGAGTTGCGCTCGCACCGAGCACAACCCTCGCACCCGCCGGCTCGATGGTCGATCCTGGACGCGCACCACCCCGGTCGCCGGGCCACGCCACTCGCGGCGGCCGGGGATGGGTGTCCAATCGGCCGCTGCGCCTTCCCTGCGACTATCTGGCCAGGAAATGCCAGCCGAGCCACGCCCACAGGATTACCGCGACGATGCGGGCGGTTCGGGTGCGGGTCAGATAGCGGACGGTGTCGCCGAGGCCGGCGAACGACAAACGGCGCCAATGTGCCACCACCGCCGTGCTGATCACGATGACGGCCAGGACGGCGAATCCCGTGATCACGAGGGCGCGATCGGTCATTTCCGCACCAGCCACCATCCGGCTCCCAACCAGATCAGCCATCCGATGAAGCGGCCCGGCCCAGCCTCCAGCGCGGGGCTGAGCAGGGTCGACAGGGTCGGATGGGCAGCGTTCGGGACGAGCAGTGCGGGCTGGGACAGCCAGGCATACAGTTCCCACGCCAGTGCGGCTGCGAACAGGATCGACCACACAACAACCCCGCGCCGAACCGCCGGCGTGAGCGACATTCGCCGTGTCCCGACCCGAAGGGCACCGACGGCGACCACGACTGCGACACCGGCGACCAGCACCGTCGCGGCGACACCGAACGGACGGGTGAACGACCCCGCCACCGCCAGCCCGACCCAGACGGCGACCGCCCCGACGTGTCGGCGTCGGCTGCCGCCGCCCCGCACGTCGGTGGTCATCAGCGCAGCATAGGGCCTGCACCGGACACCGGTCGAGTCACGCGGGCGGGTAATCCTGTGCGAGTTCGGCGCGCACGGTGGCGTAGGCGATCGACTGCCGGTATCCCTGGCGGGCGAGCATGCCGACGAGGCGGTTGACTACCTTGTCCTCAGAGAGGTTTCGCGGCAGAGTGCGCATTTTGCGGCGCACCAGTTCCGCTGCTCGCTCCACGTCGTCGTGGCCGGAATCCGCCGCTACCGCATCCGTGCCGGCGCTCTCCTCGGTATCGCCGACGGAGTTCTCGGTCCGGTTCGGCTGTGCGGCAAAGGATTGCGCGGCCGCGGCCATTTCATCCTTCACCACGGCATACGCCATGGACTGCGGGTAGCCGCGGCGGGCGAGCATGCCCACCAGCCGCGCGGTTACCTTGTCCCGCGGTACATCGCGCGACAGCGTCGCGAGCTTTTTCCGCACCAACTCCGCGGCGTGCTCGGCGTCGTCGGTCCCGGACTTCCGCGACGCCGCCCCGGTCCCGCCGAGCCCGGCCCCTCCGCCGTCCCGGCCCTTCGGCGAATGATGTTCCGCTGCAAGAGGCCCGGCACCGTCTGCGGGTTCGTCGTCCGCGACGGGATCTGTGTGGTCGAAACCGTCGGGGCCATTGCTCGACGTGGCGGCCGCGGCGAGCTCGTCCTTGACCACGGCGTAGGCCATGGACTGGTTGTAGCCGCGGCGGGCGAGCATGCTCACCAGCCGGTTGGTCCTCTTGTCGGTGGGGAGGTCCGGCGGCAGGGTGGTGAGTTTGCGGCGGACCAGTTCGGCGGCGCGGGCGCTCTCGTCGGTCGGGGTGATGGCGGCCAGCGCGGGCCCGGCGTCGGCGTCGGACACCCCTTTCCGTCGAAGTTCTTGCGCGAGAACCTTTTTCCCCTTGCCGGAGAAGGTGTGACGGGAATGCACCCACTGTTCGGCGAAGGCCGCATCGTCGATCAGCCCGACCTCGGCGAGGCGGTTCAATACCCGCTCGGCGACCTCGGACGCGAACCCCTTGGCCGCCAGTTTGTCCGCCAGTTCGGCGCGGCTGCGCGCCCGATCGGTGAGCAGGCGCAGGCAGATGTCCTTGGCCTGCGCCTCGGTCCCCGCCTTCGGTGCAGCGGATTGCGCGGCGTCGGAACGCTTCCCGCCGTCGGTGCCGGATCGACGCCGCGAACCCCGGCGCCCTCCCTTGTCGCCGCCGTCTCCGCGTGACCGTTTTCTCGAGCCCCGGTCGTCTGCCCCGTCATCCGACCGGGGGTACGCCACGGGGCCGTCGCCCGGAACAAACGAGCCGTTGTCGCCACCCTGCGAGTGTCCCTCCGCCCGGTGAGCGCGGCCATGCCGACGATCCCTGTCGCCACGCTCGCCCCACCCACGCTGCAACGCGTCGACCTCGCCCTGCAGTGCACCAAGTCGATTGCGCGCTTGGGAGTCTTGTGTCGCAGAGCCCTTACCGAATCGACCGGAGATCGCGGCTTCGACACTCGACCGCATCCGCCCCTCAGGCCCGGAACCGTCCCGCCCCTCGAGCCCACCACCACGCCGAACCTCGGACTCGGCCGCGGACCGAATCTCCGGCTCGATGCGGGGCGGAAGCTCAGGCTCGAATACCGGCCGGTCCACGGGTTCGGGTGTGCCCGTGTCATCGACCGAATCATGCTGGGGCACCGGGCCGTCGTCGGAACGCCATACACCGGTGGGCGAATCCCCCACGGCCGGCTTCGATCGTCGACGACGGGACGAACCGCCCTGTCGGCGAACGGGTTTCGACCACGACTCGTCGTCCGGGTCGCCACTGCGCCGGGAGCGAGAGTCGATGTCTTCCAGTTGCCGCCGCAGGCGTTCGACGGCGTCGAGCCGAGAGGCGCCAGGGTCCGGGAGGGGTGTGGACCCCGGCGCTTCCCGGTGCGGCATCGGTTAGAAGTCGACGGGCGCCTCGGCACCCGCGTCTGCGGTGACGTCGGCACCGATGCCGAGCTTCTCCTTGATCTTCTTCTCGATCTCGTCGCGTACGTCCGTGTTCTCCAACAGGAACTTGCGGGCGTTCTCCTTGCCCTGGCCGAGCTGATCGCCCTCGTAGGTGTACCAGGAGCCGGACTTGCGGATGAAGCCCTGATCGACACCCATATCGATGATCGAGCCCTCCTTGGAGATGCCGGCACCGTAGAGGATGTCGAATTCGGCCTGCTTGAACGGCGGCGACACCTTGTTCTTGACGACCTTGACGCGGGTGCGGTTACCCACCGCATCGCTGCCGTCCTTCAGCGTCTCGATGCGGCGCACATCCAGACGCACGGAGGCGTAGAACTTCAATGCCTTACCACCCGTGGTGGTTTCGGGCGAGCCGAACATCACGCCGATCTTCTCGCGCAGCTGGTTGATGAAGATGGCGGTGGTGCCGGAGTTGTTGAGCGCACTGGTCATCTTGCGCAGCGCCTGGCTCATCAGGCGGGCCTGCAGACCGACGTGGCTGTCACCCATCTCGCCCTCGATTTCCGCACGCGGTACCAGCGCCGCGACGGAGTCGATGACGATGATGTCCAGCGCGCCGGAGCGCACCAGCATGTCGGCGATCTCCAGCGCCTGCTCACCGGTGTCGGGCTGCGACACCAGCAGGGCGTCGGTGTCGACACCGAGTTTGCGGGCGTATTCCGGATCCAGCGCGTGCTCGGCGTCGATGAAGGCCGCGAGTCCGCCGTTGGCCTGCGCGTTGGCGATGGCGTGCAGAGCGACCGTGGTCTTACCGGAGGATTCCGGACCGTAGATCTCCACGACGCGGCCACGCGGCAGACCGCCGATGCCCAGCGCCACATCCAGCGCGATCGAACCCGTCGGAATGACCGAGATGGGCTGATGCGCCTCCTCGCCCAGGCGCATGATCGCGCCCTTACCGAAGCTCTTCTCGACCTGCGCCAGAGCGAGCTCGAGCGCCTTGTCGCGGTCGTAGGCCTGTGGTGCCATCGTCTGTTCCCCTTCTGACGGGTAAGTCTCGTTGTGTGGTTAGCGCCCACGGTAGAGGGCGGCACCGACAAGTTCTGACGGCAAGCTTAGACGAACACGTGTTCGAGGCAAGCGACGCGCCCGCCGACACGCACGGCAGCCGCACAGCCGCACCCCGTTCCCGGCAATCGCCGCGCTGTCCGGCCGGTCATGCGGCCTCGATCCGGCCGTGGCCTCGTCATCGAGTTGCCGTCGGCACCACCGCGATCCGGTCGGTCTGCATCAACGCCTGCGCCTGTTTCAGCATCCGCAGCGTCGGGGTGACCTCGACGTCGACGATCCCGTCCAGAGCCCCCAGCCGCTCGGTGAGGTAGCGGTACAGGTGCGCACTGTCGCGGCAGACGATGGAGGCGACCAGATTGGTGGGCCCGGTGGTGGCCGCGACGAACGCCGTCTCCGGATGGGTGGCGATCGCCCGGCCGACGGCGTCGAGCTCGGCCGGGCGCGTCCGCACCCACAGCGAGGCCCGCACCGCGTATCCCATGCGCTCGACGGCGAAATCGAGATCGAAATACAGCACGCCCGCCGCCGCCAGCTCGGACATCCGCCGCGCGACCCGGGTCGAACTCCAGCCGGTTTCGGCCGCCAGCCGGGCATAGGAGGCGCGTCCGTCGCGGGCCAGCAGCGCGAGCATCGCCTCGTCGGCCGCGGACAGGTCCATCGGCGCGTCGGGTCCACGCTGATCGTTCATCGCGGGCCGCGGTCCCAGCCGCCGCAGCTGTTCGGCGGTCAGCAAGCGGCTGTAGCGCGGCCACTCCTCCGCCAGCGGAAACCGGTGGATGATCTCGTAGGCCATCAACCCGGTGACCTGGCTGGCCCGCGGAAGAACGTTGAGCAGCAACGCATCTCGCTGTTCGATCGAGCGCGGGCGGCTCACACAGGTGACCTCCGAACCGGTCGACAGCAGCGCCACCCAGCTCACATCCGGCAGCCGCGCCAGCGATTCGGCCAGCCGCAGCGCCTTGTCCGGGGTGGACCGCACCCGCAGCATCCAGCGCGTATTCCCCAGCGGCATGGCGTTGACCTGGCCGGAGACGTGCAGGATGCCGCGTTGGCGCATCGATCGATAGCGGCGGGCCACGGTTTGCTCGGAGACACCGAGGATCGCGCCGAGGGTGGCGAACGGGATGCGGGCATCGGTGACCAGGCCGTGCACGATCTGCTTGTCGAGCGTATCGAGAACGGAGGATTCGATTTCGTCTTCGGGGTTCACAGGCGGAATCTCACATCGACGGCCGGATAGCTGGATGGATATTCAAACATCTCGCACGCTTGGCGTCGATATCGTTCGCACTACCCGGAGGTCGCCATGCGGAAATGGCTCCCCTTGTTCGCGGCGTGCCTCGGCACGCTCATGCTGCTCATCGACGTCACGATCGTCAACGTCGCGCTCCCGGACATCGCCGCCGATCTCGGCACCGGACTGTCGGGGCTGCAATGGGTCGTCGACGGCTACGCGCTGGGCCTGGCGGCACTGCTGCTGGTGCTGGGCTCGTTCGCCGACCGATTCGGCGCCAAACCCACCTATCTCGCGGGTCTGGCGATATTCGCGGCCGCCTCTCTGGCCTGCGGACTGGCTCAGTCCTCGGCCCTGCTGGTGGCCGCGCGGGCCGTGCAGGGAGTGGGCGGTGCGGCCATGTTCGCGACCACCCTGTCGCTGCTGCACGCCACCTACATCGGCCGCGATCGCGGCACCGCGTTCGGCGCGTGGGGTGCGGTCGCCGGGGCGGCCGCTGGCATCGGGGTGGTGCTCGGCGGGGTACTGACCGACCTGCTGTCGTGGCGGTGGATCTTCCTGGTGAACCTGCCGATCGCGGCGGTCACCATCGTGCTGTCGCTGTACGCCTTCGGCCCGTCGCCGCGCCGGCCCGGCCGTAGCGTGGACGTCGCCGGGATGGCCGCCTTCGCCGTCGCGGCGACCGCGCTGACCTACGGCATCATCCGGGGCGGGGAAGACGGGTGGGGTGACGGCGCGGCAGTCGCCACGCTGATCCTCGGCGCGATCGCGCTCGCCGGCTTCGCTCTCGTCGAATCACGCAGCGCCACACCGATGTTCCCGCTCGCGCTGCTGCGCAACCGGGAATTCACGGCCACCCTGGTCGCGGCGGCGGGCTTCAATTTCGCCGCCTTCGCGAGCAGTCCCCTGATCTCGCTGTGGTTGCAGCAGCCGTTGCAGCTCAGCCCGCTGCGCGCCGGCCTGTCCATGCTGCCGATGGCGGCGACGGCATTCGTGGTCTCTGGCGCGTTCGGGCGGTGGCTACACGACGTGGCGCCCCGCTGGACCATCGGTGGCGGATTGGTGATCACAGGTATCGGGGCGGGCCTGCTCGGCGTGATCGACGCCGGATCCACCTGGAGCGCACTCCTTTTCGGCTACGTGGTGATCGGCATCGGCATCGGTGTGCTCGCGCCGCCGCTGGTGGCGGTCGCGATGGCCGCGGTGCCCCCGCAGCAGAGCGGCACCGCCGCCGGAGCGGTGAACACCGCCCGGCAGCTGGGCCTGGCCCTCGGTGTCGCGGTACTCGGCACGGTATTCCGCAGCTCGGCGGGCGAGGGCCGGATCACGGTGTCGCAGTTCGTGTCCGGGCTGGACGCCGCGGTCGCGGTGGCGGCGGGGGTGGGCATCGTTCTCGGCATCATCGCCTTCGCCCTGTTCCGCACCCGTGCCGGGACCACCGAGCCGGCGGAACCGGCTGCCGCCGAGATCCAGGTCGGCTGAATCGGCGCCGATTGCCCGGAGAAAATGCGGTCACCCTTCGGATCCGAGCCCCGCCGGCAATCGCGGCGGGGTTCCCTGAGTCCAGGTGATGCGCAGCGAGGAGGCCCGGATCCGCCAGCCGTCGGCTGTGCGGACCAATTCGGTGTCGGCATGGCCCGCAGAGATGAACACCGCCTCGGAGCCATCGGCGAGGACATGGGTGCTCAACTGGGCGCCGCGCGCCGTGGCGCGGTCGCCGTCGATCTCGATCACCGCGTTGGTTCCCAGGTGAACGGTCCGGTCGAACAGCGCCATCCCGCGCCGGATGTGCGCGAGTACGGCGTCGCGGCCGTGGACGGTGCCGATCGGCATCTCCGCGGTCGCGTCCTCGGTGTAGTAGGTGCGCGCCCACCGGTCGTCGAACACACCCTCGTCGAGCGAACGCAGATAGCGGTCCAGCAGGTCGGTTATCTCGGACCGGTCCAGTAGTTCCCGAATCCGGTTCTCGGTGATCTCGGTATCCATGCGACCACCCTGCAACCTCGAGCAAGCTCGAGGTCAAGGTCGCTGTGACGCAGCCGACGGCCGGCGCTCACCAGCGGTTCTTCGGTACGTCGAATTCCGCGCACAAGGCCCGCCAGACCTCGCGCGGGTCGATACCGTCCTCGATCGCCTGGGCGCCGGTACGGCCGTTCATCGAGGGCAGGACATGATCGGCCAGCAGCAGGTCGCCGCGGGCGACGCCGAATTCGGTATGCAAGAGTTCCTGAAATTCAGTCAACCGCACCGTGCCGAGGGTACCGGTCGCGCACGAACCGCCGGCGGGCGTGCGGTCAGCTCGCGCGAGCCCGATCCAGCGTGCGGTGACAGATGTCGATCGGATCGGCGACATCGGAGACGGTGGCCGCGGCCGCGGCGGCGGCCTTGCGATAGGACTCGTCGCCGAGAACGGTGTGCACCGCCGCGCGCAGCGATTCCGGGGTGAACGGCCGCACCAGCAGCGAACTCCCCTGGCGGACGGCACGATTGGCCAGTTCCCACTGATCCCCGCCACCGGGCACCGTTACGATCGGCACGCCGGCGAGCAGAGTTTTGGCCAGCAATCCGTGTCCCCCGCCGCCGACCACCACGGCGGCGTGGCGCAACAGCTCGTCCTGCCGTCCCAGACCCGCCGTCGCCCACGGCGGAAGATCCGCAGGGGGCGTATCGAGCATCGAAATCGCCACGCGCACAGCACTGTCCGCGAGCGCCTCCAACGCACCGGTCGCCAGATCATCGAACCCGGTCCGGGCGGTCGAGGGCGCGACCACCACCAGCGGCCGGTCGCCGGGCGGCGGCGCCAGCAGCTCCGAGGTCGGCTCCCACAACAGCGGCCCCACCACGTGCGCGTCCGCGGGCCAATCCGGCCGTTCGACCTCCAGAGCGGGCAGCGTGGCGATCAACCGCGCGTCCGGACCCGGATCCACCTCCGGCAGGCCCACACTCGCCCGGGCCGCTCCACGCTGGCGCTCACCGCGGGTAATGGCGCGCGCGGTCAGCCCGCGCAGCACCGTATCGCGCATCCGCCCACGCAGGCCCTCCCCCGGCGCGAGCCCACTGCCGATGGGAGGCAACGCTTTCGACGGCAGATACAGCGGATGCGGCGACAACTCGACCCACGGCACCCCCAGCCGCTCGGCGGCCATCCCACCGCCGGCGGTAAGCACATCCGAAACCACCAGCTCCGGCAGCATCGCACTGAGATCGGGGAGGATCTCCGAGGAGATATGCGCCGCGCGTTCGTGGATCCGCGCGCCGGCGTCGGCGTCGTCGTCCTGCGGGCGCGGCGCCAAACCCTTCAACCGCCGCACCGCGATGCCCGCATCCCGCGCCGCATCGAACCAGCGCGGACTGGTGAACAACACCGGATCATCGCCCGCCTGAAGAAACCGCAGGCACAGCGCGATCGCCGGAAACGCATGACCCGGATCCGGACCCGCGACGACAGCCACTCGCATGCGCCCCACCCTGCCATACCCCCTCCCTGCCCGATGCCGGGCGGGCACAGCTACCCGACGGTCATGAACGGCGCCCAGGACGATCGTGGCCGCTCACAGTGCCGGCGATCAGTCGGCGAAGTGGTACAACTCGAACCCGACCGCCCGCTCGGCATCGAAGCCCGCTTGCGGTCCCGTGGCCCGATCCACGATGGCGCGGGCCTGATCCGCCACCGGCTCATCGCTCAGCGCGCTCAGGTAGCGACTGTGCTGCATCAGCGAATCCACTGCCGCCCGAACGGTATCGGTGACATCCACCGCATGCGTCACCACCGGACCCACCACCGCCGCCCAGCGCGGCGTCCAGATCGGCAATTCGGCCAGCTCCGGGAAGATCCATTCGTTGCCCGCGTCCGAGATCGCGTCCAGCGCACTGCGCCCCACCGCGCGATGATCGGCGCTGTTCGCATAACCCGGCGCCCAGGTGTCGCCGAAATTGAACAACACCACCATCTCCGGTCGATGCCGCCGGATCGCCGCGGCCAGATCGCGGCGCAAACCGAGCCCACCCTCGATCCGCCCGTCCGGATAGCCGAGAAACTCCACATCCTCGACCCCGACCGCGCGCGCCGACGCGATCTCCTCCTGCTCCCGCACCGGACCACACTCGGCCGGCGGCAGGCCCGCGATCCCGGCCTCACCGCTGGTCGCCAGCAGATACCGGATGTGCTTACCCTGCTTCGTCCAGCGCGCCACCGCGGCCGCGGCACCGTACTCGATATCGTCGGGATGGGCGACGATCACCAGACCGCGCTCCCAATCCTCGGGTAGGTCTAACATTTGCCTCCGCTTCGCTCCGTCGGTTCACAATCGAGGCGGCCGAGATCCATGAACGTGCACCGCTCGGAAACGCTAACACGACCGAGAGATCGGCTTCGCCGTCGCGAAACAGCAAGGGGCCGTTCGGTATTCGTACCGAACGGCCCTGGGTTGGCTCACTACAGTTTGGTGACCGTCGACTTGTTCGAGCCGGAGACGGCCTTGTACAGCAGGTACAGGCCGAAGACCACGACGCTGATCATCAGGATCGGGAACAACGCCTTGACCAGCGCGCCGATCACGATCAGCGCCAGCCACACGAGCGCGACGACGCCCAGAATCTTCCAGAACATGTCCATTCCTCCCGAAGGTTTCCGAACCGCCGTCAACGCGATCCGACTCCTCCATACTGTCAACTCGACGCCGGAAAATCACCAGGTCACAACCGATATCCGGGAAATATCAGGGTGAACCCCTAGCCGGATCAGCCGCGAGGATCGGCCCTGAACGCGGCGCCACCGGCCCCAGGGACCCGACGCCGCCCAGGCGCCCGCACTCAGTGCCGGTCGGCGAGGTCGGTGAGGGCCTGAGCCCAGCCGTCCAGTCGGTCGGCCGCCTCGCGCAGGGTGAACATGGCCCAGCCGAATTCGTCCACCGGTGTCGGCGCTTCGCTCGCCCCGGCCGCCAGGATCTGACCGACCGCGGCGACAAGCTGCTCGTATTCGGTCACGCCGGATTCCAGCCGGCCGACCATCGCGCCCGATTGCTGCCGCAATCCCGCCCCGGCATGCGAGGTCGCAACCACCGCGAGCGCCTTTTCCATAGCCGCGATATCCCCGGCGAGAGCGTGCAGGGCGGCCGCGCCGGATGCCGCGGTCGCCACGGTGTCGGCGAAATCGTCGGCCGGGATTCGCCCGCTCGCCTCGATCTGACGGCCGAGGGCGTGAAAGGCGCGTTCCGCCCGGACCAGCCGGGCGATGGGCGCCCGCGCCGCGGACTGCGCTGCGGGCAGCCGCCGGGGTACGAACGCCGCGGGCGGCAAGGGGTTTCGACGCAACTCCAGGTATCGGCGGGTGCTCACCGCCGCGCCGGTCACCAGCGCGGCCGCACCGCCACCGACCACCACAACCGCCCACACGGGCGCCGAGATCGCGACCAGTCCGGCCGTTCCCAGCGCGGTCACGCCCGAGGCCGCGCTCCAGCGGAGGCTGCGTCGCCGCACCCGCCGCCGGCGGCGAAGTTCCCGCTCCCGCGGGTCGGCCCACTTCCGGACCGCATGCAAGGCGAATTCCCCGGCGTCGCGTAGCGTGCCCGGAACCCGCCCGGCGCGTGCGAGCGGCTCCTCCGCGGCCACGGTGTGGGCGATGGGATCGCGAAACGCACCTCGGCCAGGCGAACGACGGCGCTCGCGCGCATTCCCACCGGCTCCGCGTGATCCGGTGGGCGACCAAGCGGGCCCGCCGTCCGGCTCACGGATCTCGTGGTCGACGCCGTGAGCGCTCGGGTTGTCCGTGTCCGATGCGGGATCGACTATCGTCCGGCCGCCATCGGATTCGATATCGGGAGCCTTGCCACGCCGACGAGACCGACGACCGGACGGCGCTACACGACGACCGCGCAGAATCTCGCGCGCCGCGCGGCGACGGATGTTCACGTCTCGGCCCTCGGTCCGGGAGTTCCGGTCCGCGCCCTTGTCGTCCACCGCCTCGGACGATCGACGGTGCGCACCGGCACCTTCGGACTCGGCATACGCGGCGGATGTGGTCACGCCCGGCGGCGAGGGATCGTCGACGCCGGTCACCGCGTTCTCCTCGAAAGCCGGTGAAGGCGTGGCCGCAGCGGAAACCCGATGCCGCTCAATGGATTCGGCGATCGACTGCCACGCGGCGGCGTCGGCGACGGGTGGGGAGGTCGTCAGTGGCGTCCGCGCCGCATCGGCCGACGGTGCGGCGGAGGCGGGCGGCGCGGACGCGGCGCCGCGAGCGGATCGGGACCAGGGCCGCGCACGGGTCGGCGCGGGCTCGTTACCTGCCCGCGTTCGTCCCATCTGCCCAGCCTTCCGATCGACCCGCTACGCGCCTTACTGCTGCGCGGCCTGGCCCTTGTTCACCTGCGGCTGAGCCGGGTTGGCGATGGACTGACCGGCGGAGTCACCCGAGGGCAGCGCGTCGCCACGCATGGAGGCGCGGATCTGCTCGAGGCGGTTGTGGCCCGCCATCTGCACGCTGGCCTGCTGCACCTCCATCATGCGACCCTGCACGGTGTTCTGCGCGAGCTCGGCGGCGCCCAGCGCGTTGGCGTAGCGACGCTCGATCTTCTCGCGCACCGCGTCCAGGCTGGGGGTGCTGCCGGGAGCGGACAGCGTCGAATCCATCTGCTGCAGCGATGCGGAGACCTGCTCCTGCATCTTGGCCTGCTCGAGCTGGCTGAGCAGCTTGGTGCGCTCGGCGACCTTCTGCTGCAGCAGCATGGCGTTCTGCTCGACCGCCTTCTTGGCCTGGGCGGCGGCCTGCAGTGACTGGTCGTGCAGCACCTTCAGGTCCTCGACGGACTGTTCGGCGGTGACCAGCTGGGCCGCGAACGCCTCGGCGGCGTTGGTGTACTGGATCGCCTTGTCGGCGTCGCCGGCGGCATTGGCCTGATCGGCCAGCTGGACGGCCTGGCGCGCGTTGGCGTTGAGCTTCTCGACCTCGTCGAGCTGACGGTTGAGCTTCATCTCCAGCTGGCGCTGGTTACCGATCACCGACGCGGCCTGCTGCGACAGGGCCTGGTGTTGACGCTGGGCTTCCTCGATAGCCTGCTGAATCTGCACCTTCGGATCCGCATGCTCCTCGATCTTCGAATCGAAGAGGGCCATCAGGTACTTCCAGGCCTTCACGAACGGATTAGCCATCGATTGATCCCGCCTCCATCTGACTACGCCGCGCCCCAGCACGGCGGCGGTGCGCGACCGTCACGCACCCCTGTGTCCCTATCCTCCACGGCATCGGATCCGGGCTGCCGAACCACCCGTAACCGACGCTTACAGAGAATCTATCGGTTTCCGCTCCGTCGTACAGCCTTGCCGGCGCCGATCCGGCGCCGGCAGTTGTGATCGCCGGTTCGCGGCGAGTCACTTCGCTTGCACCAAGACCAGTTTCTCGGCCTTCGGGGCCGGAATCACGATCCGGGTGTCCTCGGCGATTCCCGCACGGGCCGACGCACTCGCGGCGGGCGCGGTGTCGGCGGTCTCCGTCGCGGGGGCCGGGGCGTCGGCGTCGGCCATGGTGGCGCTCACGTCGACCAGCACCTGCGACAGCGGCACGTCCAGCGCCTGGCAGATCGCGGCCAGCAGCTCGCTCGAGGCCTCTTTCCGGCCGCGTTCGACTTCGGACAGATAGCCCAGGCTCACGCGTGCCGACGTCGACACCTCGCGCAGGGTCCGGCTCTGGGCGATCCGAGCGCGCCGCAGACTCTCGCCGATGGCCTCTCGAAGCAGCGTCATCTCGTTCTCCTCACGTTCTCGCCTCACCGGGCCGAGCGCGACCGCCGTCGAGCGTGACGCACCCCTCCGTCTACAGTGCCAACGTCGCATGCCACCCCGTTGGTTCCCGTCCGCGGGAACCGATCGGCAGCCACCGGAAAGCCGTCGTCAGCCGGTGCCGGTGCGGTCGCCGCCACCGACGCGGCGCAGCAGCTCCGCGACGGCCGTACGAACCGCGCTCATCCTGATCGTCCACCGGTCCCCGGCCAGCTGCAACCGCACCACCTCGGTCCCTTCGGGCCCGCTCAGCCCCAGGAAGACGGTGCCGACCGGGCAGCCGTTCTGCGGGTCCGGCCCGGCGACGCCGGTCAATCCGATCCCCCAGTCGGCCCCGCACACCGTGCGCGCGCCGACGGCGAGCTGTTCGGCGGTTCCCGCCGCGACCGGCCCGTCCGTGGCCAAGGTGTCCTCGCTCACGCCGGCCAGGCGATGTTTGAGATCGGTGGCGTAGACGATCACTCCGCCGCGCAACACCACACTGGCTCCCGGCACCCCCGCGATGGTGGCCGCGAGCAAACCGGCGGTCAGGGATTCGGCGGTGGCCACGGTCTGACCGATGCGGGTCAGCGTCGCCACCAGTTCGCCGGCCTCGGGGACAGCGGCCAGCGGGTCGGCGGCGGCCACCTCGGTGCCCACCGTCGTCACCGCCGCTCGACCGGCCGCGCCCACAATCGGGCCGCCTGCACCACGTAATCCAGTCCGGTCACCACGGTCAGCACCACGGCGACATACATCAGCGCCATTCCGGCGCTCGCCCACGCGCCCGCCAGCGGCAGCAGCAGAACGGCGATCGCCACCGACTGCACCAGGGTCTTGGCCTTACCGCCGCGGCCGGCCGGAATCACGCCGCGGCGCACCACCGCCAGTCGCAGCAACGTCACGCCGATCTCGCGGGCACAGATCACGACAGTGATCCACCACGGCAGATCGCCCAGTGCCGACAACCCGATCAGGGCCGCACCGATCAACGCCTTGTCGGCGATCGGATCCGCCAATTTGCCGAAGTCGGTGACCAGTCCGTACTTGCGCGCGAGCTGTCCGTCGATCCGGTCGGTGATGGCCGCGACGCCGAACAGCGCGGCCGCGGCGATCCGCCACCCGGTGTCGTGGCCGCCGGCGGCGAACAGCGCCAGCAGGAAGATCGGCACGATCACGATGCGCAGGACCGTGAGAATGTTGGCGATGTTCATCAGCGGCACCGCGGACGGCTCGACCGTCCGCTTCGGTTGCGGCGGAACGAGATTCGCCCGCGCTCTGCCGGCCTCGGCCCAGGTCCGGTCCATGTCGTCGCTCTGCACGCTCACCGGCACCCCCGGCCGGAATGCACGCAGCCGCGGCCCCCGGCGGATCGAGGCAGGCGGGCGGACGAGATGTGCGGCACTCCACCAGACTATCGGTTAACGACCCGACTACTGTGCACCCCATGACGACGCGGGCACACCACACTGATTCGATCGGCGCCACCGGCCCCGGCACCGTGGTCGTCCGACGCGCCCGCACCTCGGATGTGCCCGAGATCAAAAGCCTCGTCGACGTCTACGCGGGCCGCATTCTGCTGGAGAAGAATCTCGTCACACTCTACGAGTCGGTCCAGGAATTCTGGGTGGCCGAGGTCGACGGGCGCCTGGTGGGATGTGGCGCATTACACGTGCTGTGGGCCGATCTGGGCGAGGTGCGTACGGTCGCGGTCCACCCCGATGCCAAAGGACAGGGCGTCGGGCGCCTGATCGTGGATCAGCTGATCGCGACCGCCCGCGAACTCCAGCTGCAGCGACTGTTCGTGCTGACCTTCGAGGTGGAGTTCTTTTCCCGGCACGGGTTCGCCGAGATCGACGGCACGCCCGTCACGGCGGAAGTGTTCGCGGAGATGTGCCGCTCCTACGACACCGGTGTGGCCGAATTCCTCGACCTCAGCTACGTCAAGCCGAACACCCTCGGCAATACTCGAATGCTGTTGACCCTCTGAATCTTTCGGGAGCTCGCGTGCCGATCTTCGCCGTCCACTACACCTATTCCGATGCCACCGCCGCCGGGCGCGACGAGCATCGGCCCCGCCATCGGGAATGGCTGTCGAATCTGGTCGACCGAGGTGTGGTCCTGTCGACCGGGCCGTATGCCGACGGCTCCGGCGCGCTGCTGCTGTTCCGCGCCGACGATGCCGCGGCGTTGGAGGAGCTGCTCGCGGCCGATCCGTTCGCCCGGGAGGGGTTGATCGACGCGAAGCGATTCCTGGAATGGACCCCGGTGATGGGCGCCTTCTCGGCACAGGCGACGCCGAACGCCTAGGCAGGCGCGGCGAAGCCCGCTACGATGCTCGGCATAGTCAACCAGTTGCATATGCGAGGTGGCGATGCAGGCATTCCGACAGGCCGTGGAGGCACGTGACAGCGCGGCGATCGAGGCGTTACTCGCCGAGAACGTCGTGTTCACCAGCCCGGTGGCGTTCAAGCCTTATCCCGGCCGGGCCATCACCGCCGCGATTCTGCGCGGCGTCATGCGGGTGTTCGAGGACTTCCGCTACGTCCGCGAGATCACCGACGGGCACGACTCGACGCTGATTTTCGAGGCGACCGTCGACGGTAAGCACGTCACCGGTGCGGATTTCATCCACACCGACGAGGCGGGCCGCATCGACGATCTGATGGTGATGGTCCGCCCACTCTCGGCGGCCAATGCCCTGGCCACGGCGATGGGTGCGCAGTTCGAGCGCATCCAGGCGGAGGCGGCCGAGCAGATCCAGCGAGAGAACGCGACGCTGTAGGCCACACCGCGCCGTCCGGCGATCTACCGTGAACCGGTGCGATTGGACCCCGATACGGCGCTGACGCGAGTTCGCGCGGCCCGCGTGGCCCGGCTGGGTACGACCGATCCGACCGGCCGGCCCCATCTGGTGCCCGTGACCTTCGCGCTCTCCCCGACGGGCCGCATCCTGGTCACCGCAGTCGATCAGAAGCCCAAATCGACGACGGATTTGCGGCGGCTGCGCAATATCGCGGCCGAGAACCGGGTCTCCGTGCTGGCCGACGAATACGACGAGGACTGGTCGCGGCTGTGGTGGGTCCGGCTCGACGGCACCGCCGCCGTCGCCACCGGCGACGCCGAGCGCGCGGAGGCGATCGCCTGGCTCACCGCGAAATACCCGCAGTATCGCGGCAACGCCCCGCGCGGACCGGTCATCCGGGTGGAGATCCGTACCGTCACCGGCTGGGCCTACACCGAGTGAGGCCTACGCCCGGAGCCTAGGCATCGATCGCATCGGGTTCGGCCGCCGGCTCCGCCTCTCCCCCGCCGCGGATCGAATACAGCAGCCCGTCCAGCTCATCGGGTTTGACGAGCACGTCGCGCGCCTTGGAGCCCTCGCTCGGGCCGACCACGCCGCGGGTCTCCATCAGATCCATCAGGCGGCCCGCCTTGGCGAATCCGACGCGCAATTTGCGCTGCAGCATCGAGGTGGAACCGAACTGCGAGGTGACGACCAGTTCGATGGCCTGCAGGAAGACATCCAGATCGTCGCCGATATCCGGGTCGACGTCCTTCTTCTCCCCGGCCTTGGCGGTGGTGACGCCTTCCTGGTACTCGGGTTCGGCCTGATTCTTGGCGAAGTCGACGACGGCCTGAATCTCCTCGTCGGAGATGAACGCGCCCTGCAATCGGGTCGGCTTGGACGCGCCCATCGGCAGGAACAGGCCGTCGCCCATACCGATCAATTTCTCCGCACCCGGCTGGTCCAGGATGACGCGGGAGTCGGTGAGCGAGGACGTCGCGAACGCCAGCCGGGAGGGGACGTTGGTCTTGATCAGGCCGGTCACCACGTCCACCGAGGGCCGCTGCGTCGCCAGCACCAGATGGATGCCGGCCGCGCGCGCCTTCTGGGTGATGCGCACGATGGCGTCCTCGACGTCGCGCGGCGCGGTCATCATCAGATCGGCCAGCTCGTCGACGATCGCCAAAATGTAGGGGTAGGGCCGGTACACGCGCTCGCTGCCCAGCGGCGTGGTGATCTGGCCCGATTTCACCTTCTTGTTGAAATCGTCGATGTGGCGGACCTTGCTGGCCTGCATGTCCTGATACCGCTGTTCCATCTCCTCTACCAGCCAGGCCAGCGCGGCGGCGGCCTTCTTGGGCTGGGTGATGATGGGCGTGATCAGATGCGGAATGCCTTCATACGGTGTGAGTTCCACCATCTTCGGGTCGATGAGGATCATCCGGACCTCGTCCGGAGTGGCGCGGCCCAGCAGCGAGACCAGCATGGAGTTGACGAAACTCGACTTACCCGAACCGGTGGAACCGGCGACCAGCAGATGCGGCATCTTCGCCAGATTCGCGGAGACGAATTCGCCCTCGATGTTCTTGCCGAGGCCGATCACCAAGGGGTGGTGGTCGTTTCGCGTGGACGGCGCCTTGAGCACATCGGCCAGCCGGACCAGTTCGCGGTCGGCATTGGGCACCTCGATACCAACCGCCGACTTGCCCGGAATCGGTGCGAGCAAACGCACATTCTCGGTGGCCACCGCATAAGCGATATTGCGGGCCAGGGCGGTGATCTTCTCGACCTTCACACCGGGGCCGAGTTCGACCTCGTACCGGGTGACCGTCGGACCGCGCACGAAACCGGTGACCGCCGCGTCGATCTTGAACTGCACCAGCACCTCGGTGATCGCTTCGATCATCGATTCGTTGGCGGCGCTGCGCTTCTTCGGCGGATCGCCGTCGGTCAGCAGAGTCAGCGGCGGCAGCTGATAATCCCCGTCGACCTCGCGGTCGGTGACGAATTCCAGTTGCTGCGGAGGCTGCGGCTCGGGTGTCTGGTCGACGACCTTCGGCGGCTTGCGCGTCTTGGGTTTGCTTGCGGGGGGCGGTGTTTCGTCCGGCTCGGCGATATCCTTCGCATCGCGCAACGGCGGTTCGCCGAGAACCTCGGTGACGGCGTCGGCGCCACCGAATTCGTCGGTCGGATAATTCTCCGCCGGGGTGCGGCCACGCCGCGAGGAACGGCTCTTGTGCATCGGAAAGCCGTCGGCGTCATAGTTTTCCGGGTCGTAGAGCCCGTATTGCCCGTAGTCGTCGCCGTATTCGGGATCGGGCAGGCCGAACAGTTCACGCAGCCGGTGCGGGACCTCGCGCACGGTCGTCCCGGTCACCAGCAGCAGTCCGAAGAGCATGGCCAGCAACAGCAGCGGCACCGCCAGCCACGCGGTGAGCCCGTTGCGCAGCGGCCCGCCCAGCACATAGCCGACGAAACCCGCCGCATGGGCGCGCCCGTGCGCATCGGCCGGCGCGCCCGCGAAGATATGCCAGATTCCGAGCGCCGGCAGTCCCACCAGCAATCCGCCGAGCACCAGCCGGGGCCGGATCTCGGGCCGCGGTTCGGTGCGCATGAGCACCACCGCGATACCGGAGGCCACGAACGGCAGCACGGCCGCGGCGGATCCGGCGATCGCGCGCACCGCGGTGTCGACCCAGTGCCCCACCGGACCGCCCGCCGACATCCAGACCGCCGCCGCGATGACGACGCTGAAAGCGACCAGCGCCAACGCGATTCCGTCGCGGCGGTGACCGTGTTCGATCTCCCCGGCGCGGCTGATGGTGCGGGTGGTGGCGCCGAATCCGCGCGCCAGCACCGACCAGCCGTTGCCGATACCGCGTCCGAGCACCGCCAGCGGCGCGGTCTGCGGTGACCGGCGCACCGGCCGGCGGGCCGCGGTGGTGCGGCCGCGCGGCGCCGATCGGGCGCGTCCGCCTCCCGAGCGAGTCCGCGCCGGAGCCCGCCCCCGGGTGGATCCCGCCCGCGAACTCGACGTCGTGGTGCCGCGGGACTTACCTGCCATGACCTCAGGCTAGCCGCAACAGCCCCATCGGGACCATCCGCAACACCCATCCCAACCACATCATTGCCGACCTCACAACGCCGTCAGCGGCCGGAAACGACGCGCGCGAAGGCCTCAGACGCTGCGATCGGAGGCGAAGACCGCGGCCACATCGTCGACCCCGCCGGCGGCATCGATGCGGACCTCGTTGCGCCCGAATGCGTGAAGCAGCAGTTCGGAGGGCTGCCCGGTGAGTACCACCGCATCGCCGCCGACGTTGTGCGCCGTCACGCGATCACCATCCGGCGTCGCCAGCACGACGGTGACCGGGGATTTGCGATACGCCATCCGCGCCATCCGCCGCGTCGCCGACCACAACTTGCGCTCGTCCTCGGCCGACAAGGTGCGGGGCTTCCACTCCGGGTCGGCGCGGCGCACGTCCTCGTGGTGGACGAACATCTCGGTCAGGTTGACCACGGCGTCGACCGGCTTCAGCGGCGACCACCACGGCGGCCCGGTGCGGATCTGCTCCAGCAGTTCGGTGAACGGCGTCTCGGACACCTTCGCCTGCACCGAATCGAGGTATCCCGCAAGGGGTTTCAGCAGAATCCCCGGCGCGGCCGCGGGATGGCGTTCTCGTACCACCAGATGCGCGGCCAGATCGTGCACCGTCCAGGTACCGCACAGGGTCGGGGCGTCGGGACCGACCGCCGTCATGGTCGACACCAGGGCCCGGCGTTCCCGTTGAGCCATACTCATGGGCCGAGCGTAATGGTTCCGAGCCCGGTGGAGGTAGGCAGCGTCACCCCGCAGGTGTCCCTGCGCTTCATCGGCACTGCGCAGCGGCCCCGCCCGGGCTCATCGCTGCGGGCGGGGCCACATCGAAGGATCAGACGCCCATGACGGTCGGCACGATCATCGGGCGGCGGCGGTAGGTGTCGGCGACCCAGCGGCCCACCACGCGCCGCACACCCTGTGCGATGCGGTGCGTATCGGTGACACCCTCCCCGGCCAGGCGCAGCAGTTCGGCCTCCACCAGCTCCTGCGCACCCAGCAGCGCACCCGGATCGTCGGAGAAGCCGCGGCCGCTGACCTCGGGCGTGCTGACCGCCTTGCCCGTGGTCTCGTCGACGACCACGGTGATCGCGATGAAACCGCCCTCACCGAGCACCAGACGGTCCGACAGCGTCGATTCACCCACGTCGCCGACCGACAAACCGTCGACGTACACCTGCCCGACCGGATAGCGGCCGACGATCGAGGCGATGCCGTCGACCAGGTCGACCACCACACCGTCCTCGGCGAGCATGACCCGTTCCTCGGGCACGCCGGTCGCCACCGCGAGCGCGGCATTGGCGCGCAGATGCCGCCACTCGCCATGTACCGGCATGGCATTCGTGGGGCGGACCGCGTTGTACAGGTAGAGCAGCTCACCGGCCGAGGCGTGCCCGGAGACGTGCACCTTCGCGCTCTGCTGGGTCACCACGGTGGCGCCCAGCCGGGCCAGGCCGTTGACCACCGCGAACACCGCGTTCTCGTTGCCGGGGATCAGCGAGGAGGCCAGCACCACGAGATCGTCGGCGCGGATGTTGATCTGACGATGGTCGCCGCGTGCCATCCGCGACAGCGCCGAGAGCGGTTCGCCCTGCGAGCCGGTGGAGATCAGCACCAGTTTGTGCACGGGCAGATTCGCGGCCTGATCCAGATCGACCACGATGCCCTCGGGAATGTTCAGGTACCCGAGATCCTGCGCGATCTGCATATTGCGGACCATCGAACGACCGACGAAGCACACCCGGCGGTTGTAGCGCTGCGCCACGTCGACGACCTGCTGGATGCGATGGACGTGGCTGGCGAAGGAGGCCACGATGACGCGGCCCTTGGCCTTGCCGATCACACTGTCGAGGACCGGGCCGATCTCCCGTTCCGGAGTGACGAAACCGGGGACCTCGGCATTGGTCGAATCGACCAGGAACAGGTCCACGCCCTCGTCGCCGAGGCGGGAGAACCCGGCCAGGTCGGTGAGGCGGCCGTCGAGCGGCAACTGATCGAGTTTGATGTCACCGGTGTGCAGGGCCAGTCCGGCCGGCGTGCGCACCGCGACCGCGATGGCGTCGGGAATGGAGTGGTTGACCGCGAAGTACTCGCAGTCGAACGGGCCATGGGTGGTCCGCTGGCCCTCGGTGACCTCGATCAGCTTGGGCTGCAGGCGATGTTCGCGGCATTTCGCGGCCACCAGCGCGAGCGTGAATTTCGAACCGACGACCGGGATGTCGGGACGCAGCCGCAACAGGAACGGCACCGCGCCGATGTGGTCCTCGTGCCCGTGAGTCAGTACCACGGCGGCCACCTCGTCGATCCGGTCCTCGATCGGCCGGAAGTCGGGCAGGATCAGGTCGACGCCGGGCTGCTGATCCTCGGGGAACAACACACCGCAGTCGACGATCAGCATCGCGCCGTCGTATTCGAATACGGTCATATTGCGGCCGATTTCACCGATGCCGCCGAGGGCGTAGACGCGCAGGCCCTGCTTCGGCAGCTTGGGCGGCATCCCGATCGGCAATGCCGACGAAACCGGTTGCGGCGCAGCCTGTTCCGTACGACCGCGGCCCGACTGGCGGCCCCGGCCGGAACGCCGGGAACGGCCCCGGTCGCCGGTCTGCTCGCCGCGCTGCGCGGGAGCCGACTCGCCGCGCTGTGGCGCGGGAGCGGTTTCGCGCTGGGCCGCGGGAGCGGATTCGCGTCGCTCAGGGGCGGTCCGGCGCTCGACGGCCGGTTCGGCGGCGCGCACGGGCTCCGGGGGCGGCGCCTGTTGCGTCGCGGGCGCTGAAACCTCTTGCACCGCAGGCGCTTCGGGTTCCTTGCGCGGCGCGGGCGGCGGCGCCGGAGCCGGCGCTCCCGCCGCTCGGCTCGCGGTCCGGCGCGGACGACGGTTCACCGGTTCACTCATGCAAGCACTCCCGCCAGCCGCAGTTCGGCGACGATCGATTCCAAGTTCACACCCACGGGCATCAGCTGCGGCAGCCGCGGCTCGCCGACTTCCATTCCGAGCAGTCGCAGCGAGGATTTGATCAGAGCCACGCCGCCGACGCGGGCCATCGCGCGGTTGACGGGCAACAGACTGGCGTTGATGTCACGGGCCAGCGTCACCTCACCGGCCGCGTACGCGTCGCGCAGCTGCACCAGCCGCTCCGGCACCAAATGCCCGATCACGCTGATGAATCCGACCGCGCCGACCGACAACCACGGCAGGTTGAGCACATCGTCACCGGAGTAGTAGGCCAGTCCGGTGTCGGCGATCAGTTCCGCCCCCGCGCCCAGGTCGCCCTTGGCGTCCTTCACCGCGACGATATTCGGATGTTCGGCCAGGCGACGCAGCGTATCCGGGGCGATCGGCACGATCGAGCGCGGCGGAATGTCGTAGAGCGTCACCGGCAGATCGGTGGCATCGGCGACGGCGGTGAAATGCGCCAGCAGGCCTTCCTGTGACGGACGCGAGTAGTACGGCGTCACCACCAGCAAACCGTGCGCACCCGCACGCTCGGCGTTGCGAGCGAGCTCGATGCTGTGCGCGGTGTCGTAGGTGCCGGCGCCCGCGATGACGGTGGCGCGGTCGCCCACGGCGTCGACGACGGCGTGCAGCAGGTCGAACTTCTCCGATTCGGTGGTGGTCGGCGATTCCCCGGTGGTGCCGGAGATGGCGAGCAGGTCGACACCGCGGTCGACCAGGCGTGCGGCCAACGCGACGCCGGAATCGACATCGAGCTTGCCCTCGGCGGTAAAGGGGGTCACCATCGCGACACCGACCGTGCCGGACGCGCGCAGCTCTCTTCGCGTCGATTCACCGTTCGTCATGGTCAGAAAGGCTACCCGGTCGCGGAGACGACACCGAACCGTCGCCCGTGATATCGGCAGACATTCCGGTCACATTCCAGCAATGACAGCGACCGTGACGACATCCTGGCGGTGGCATGATGTCACAAATGACGTCATACTGATGTCATGGATCTGAACAAGTACACCGCCCGCCTGCGCGACGACCTCATCGCGGCGGCCGCCCTGGGCGACGAGAAGACCCAGGCGACCGCCGCGGCCCTGGCCGCCGCCACGGAGAATTCGTTGCGGCTGACGCTGCTGGCCGCGCTCTCGGATCTGGCCGAGGAGGTCAACACGACCCTCGACGATCGCACGGTGCGCGTCTCACTGTCGGGTACCGACGCGCAGGTCGAGGTACGCCGCACCGCGAGCGAGGAGTCGCACCCGACCTTCGAGGAGATGACCGGCGACATCAGCCGGGTCACCCTGCGCATGGTCGAGAATCTGAAGGCCCGCGCCGAGGAGGCCGCGACCCAGAGCGGTCAATCGCTGAATTCCTGGCTCTCCGGCGCGGTACAGGGCGCCCTGCGCGATCAGATGCGCAAGGGCGGCCCCGGGCGCTGCGACAGCTGAGTCAGTCCATCACCGTCACGGTGCCGGTGGGGCCGATCTCGGTGCGGCGGTCGTGGTCGGGCGCCTGCGCGAGCACCGTCGACAGCACCCGCCGACCTGGCGGCAGGATGCGCACCGTCACCGAACCGGCGTTGGCCGCGTCCAATTCCCGTGTGGCGACGTCGATGACGCGTTCGCGCAACCACTTCGGCGCATCGGCGAAACCACCGTCGTCGAGCAGGACGACCTCCACCCCGCGTGCGCGCGCACCCCGCGCGGCGCCGCTGAGTTCCTCGGTCATCAACTGCGGGGCGCGCAGTCCGTCGCGCAGTTCCGCCTCCAGGAGCCGGCACTGTTCCCGTTCACCGACGGTGAGGACCGCGCCGTCGGCGATGCGTTCCAGGATCGGGCGGGCCACCCGGTCCAGGCGCTCCAGCTGCCGCGTGCGTTCGCCGTCGGCGGCCGCCATCGTCGCCTCCGCGGCGGCCTGGGCGCTCGCTTCCTCGCGCAACCCCCGCAGCGAACGCTGGGTGGGCCGCATGATCTGTGCGAACACCGAGATCGCGATGACGGTGCCGATGGGCACGATCGCGGCGACGATCGCGCTCGCGTTCAGCCAGGCCCGCGCGCCGTCGACACCGATGACGACCGCGACTCCGGCCACGCCGAGCCACGCCGTGCCCATCCGGCCGCGCAGGACCAGCACGGCCAGCACATACGAGGTTGCGAAGGTGGTCCACACCATCTGGCGGGTTTCCGGTATGCCGGGAGCGACCGAGGTCAGGGCGGTGGCGACCGGTCCGGCGGCGGCGACGAAGATCGTCACGGCCCAGGGCAGCGGATCGCCGGGGACCACCAGCACCAGTGCACCACCCACCACCATCACGATCAGCGCGGTCACCGCCGGCAGCGCAGTGGTGGAGTCGAGGTTGCGGACCATGTAGAGGGTGATGGTCCCCTCCAGCAGGACCAGGAACAGCCACGCGGTAGGGCCGCGCAGTCCGAGCAGCTCACGCAACCCGAACGCTTGTTCACGACCGGATTCAGTGCGCACCGTCACCGCCCCACACCAAGGTCACAGCGGTGCCCTCCCCGGGTTGCGATTCCACGAATCCGGCGCCACCGGCCAGCTGGCGCATGCGGCCGAGAATGCTCACCGAGATGCCGAGGCGGTCCGCGGAGACCGCGTTCACGTCGAATCCCGCACCGTCGTCGGTGAAGACGACCCGGATGCTGCCCGCGCTGATCGTGCAGGTCACTGTGCGCGTCACCGCGCGACCGGGCACCGCCGCGTGGCGCAGGCTGTTGCGGACCGCTTCGGCCAGGGCAGCGGCGAGGGTGCGCGCGGCGGCGGCGGGCATGCGCAGGTCGTCGAAGCCCGGCCAGGTCCTGGTGGTGAACCGAATGCCGGCATTCACCTCGTGCACCGCGGCGCGCAGGAAAGTCACGGCCGCACGAGCGTCGAGGACATCGGGTTCGCGCGACTCGACGCGGATCTCGTCGAGTTGGTCCAGGGTGCGTTCGGCCTGCCGGCGCAACACATCCGAGGGTTCGCTCCCGCGCGAGGCGTCCAGCAGCGTGGAGAGAACGGCGTCGTGAATGAGGGCGGCGAAGCGGGCGCTCTCGTTGTCGCGGGCCGCGGCCGCGGCGGCTTCGGCAGCCTGTCTACTCGCCGCCACCGATTCGCGGTCCACCCGGGCCGCGGCCGACAACGCCGAAACCACACACCACACGAACAGCGCCGACAACCCGACGGCGCGGGCGAACGCGCTGAGCACGGACGCTGCCGTGAACTGTTCCGCCAGATAGATATTCGTCAACGCGACGGCCGCCGAGCCGATCAGCAGATACGCCACCGCGACGAGCGCCGGCCACGCCAACGTCGCCGCGAGCACTCCGAGTGGCAGCATCCGATACAGCCACACCGAATTCGCGCCGATGCTGTGGGTGTCGAGCCCGATCAGCATGGTCGCCACCGCGGACAGGAAGGCCACCGCGGCGCAACTCGACACCAGCCGGATGGTGCGCGGGCTCGACCGGATCGACAGCACGGCCAGTACCGGGAACAGTCCGAACGCCAGCGCGCTGGCACTCGGCGTCCACCAGGCGGGCGTGAACCGCGCCTGCTCGGTGATCTCCGGAAGATCGGCGAGGCCCATGATCACCCCACCCGCGCCGATCGAGAGCCCCAACCGGCGCATGACGCGCTCCACCGCAGGCGTATCGGAGCGCACCTGCGCGCGGCCGGGAACCCGGATGCGGGCCGCGGCTGCGGTGCGCGCGAAGACTCCGGGTGCGTCGACCGCGATCATGCCTGGTTGTTGCGTTCGGGCACCGGAAGCCATCCGTCCTCCACCGCGCGCTTGTAGAGGTCGGTCTTGGTGGGCGCGGGGCGGCCGGCGTCGGCGTATTTCTGGCGGATCCGGCCCAGGTAGTCGTTGACCGTCTGTTCCGAGAGCCCGGTCAGCCGCGCCACCCGGGAAGCCTTCTCGCCGGACGCGTAGAGGGTCAGCACCTCCTGCTGACGCGGGCTCAATCCGACGTCGCGCAGCTGCGGATCGCCGTCGATGGCGGCCGCCCAATCGGTGGTGACCACCTGTTCGCCACTCGCGGCGGCGCGCACCGCGGCGACCACGGTCTGCACATCCTCGGATTTGCGCACCACGCCCAGCACCCCGGCGCGCGCGGCCGAGCGCACCAGGAACGGATTATCGGCTCCGGTGAACACCAGCACCTCGAGCCCGCGATCGCGCAGGGCCTGCACATTGGACTGCGGGGTGGAACCGTCGGCGAGCCGCAGATCGAGGATCACCAGATCCAGTTCCGGTGCCGCCGAGAGCAATTCGGACACGGTTCCGGCGGTGATGACCAGTTCCAGATCGCTTTCGCCGGCCAGCATGCTGGCCAGGCCGAGCGCGACCGACTCGTGGTCCTCGACCAGACCGATCCGCCGCGGTGGCGTCATATGGTCCTCACCCTTCCCGAAACCCGAACACCACGCCGCGCCCCGGCCGGGAACGCGACGTCCTGCCGTCGAGTATGACGGTGCCGGTGATATCCGTGTGAGACACCAGAAATCGGGTCACCGGCTCAGGCGGTCAATTGCGCCGCTATCGTCGCGCCCAGTTCCCAGCATTTCTCCCGGTCGTCCTTGCCCGGCTGACCGGTGACGATCACGGGTGCGGCGGCCTGTTGCCACCCCATCCCGGTCGTCACGGTCGTGATGCTGCGTTCGGCGCCCTCGGTGCCCTGATTGCCGTGGATGTACACCCCGAACGGCCGGCCCCGGGTGCTGTCGAGGCAGGGGTAGTAGAAAGTGTCGAAGGCGTGTTTGAGCGCGCCCGACATGTAGCCCAGATTGGCCGGCGTGCCCAGCACATAGCCGTCGGCGGCGAGGACATCGCTCGCGGTCACGGCCAGTGCCGCCCGCCGCACCACCTCGACTCCCTCGATCTCGGGGTCGGTGGCGCCCGCGACCACCGCTTCGAACATGTCCTGCAGGAACGGCGAAGGCGTGTGATGGATGATCAGCAACGTCGGCACCCAGGCGAGCCTAGTGGGGCCGGCGGTGTGTCAGGACCCGGTCCGGCGTTCGAAGCGCTCGAGTTCCACGGCGCGGCGCATGGTTTCGCGAGCGCGCGAGCGGTCGCCGGCGTAGTCGTAGGCCCGGGCGGCGCGATAGTTGGTGCGCCAGTTGTCGGGGTCTGCCTCCCACTCCTTCTTGACCTGTTCGAACAGCTCGTCGGCGGCGGCCTTCTCCAGCCGGCCGGAGGGGCGGCGGGGCAGGTCGGAGACGTCGAGTTCGAGGCCCTCGTCGTGGATGCGCCGGGCCAGATGCTGGTGGGCGAGGGCGGCGCGAATGCTGGTGGCCACCACCCACACTCCGAGGATCGGCAGGATCAGCACGCCCACGCCCATCGCGACGGCGGCGGGTTTGCCCGAGGTCATCAGTTCGATCGCGATGCGACCCAGCAGCAGGAAGTAGAAGGCCAGCGCGACGACCAGGAAGGCAATGAAGGCGACGATGCGCAGCACCTGTCGCCCGCTGTCGCGCTCGTTCACAGGTCCAGCAGCGGATCGAGCCCGACGGTGAGGCCCGGGCGGGTGCCGATCCGGCGCACACCCAGCAGTACACCAGGCGCGAAGGAGGTGCGGTCGATCGAATCGTGGCGGATCGTGAGCGTTTCGCCCTGGGTGCCGAACAGCACCTCCTGATGCGCGACCAGCCCGGCCAGCCGCACCGAATGCACCCGCACCCCGTCGACGCTCGCCCCACGCGCGCCGTCGAGTTCGGTGGTGGTGGCATCGGGGCTCGGGCCCACGCCGGACTGCTTGCGGGCCTCGGCGATGATGCCGGCGGTGCGATAGGCGGTGCCGGAGGGTGCGTCGGCCTTGTTCGGGTGGTGCAGTTCGATGACCTCGACCGAATCGAACCACCGGGCGGCCTGTTCGGCGAACCGCATCGACAGCACCGCGCCGATGGCGAAATTGGGGGCGATCAGCACGCCCACCTCGGAATTGTCCGCCAGCCAGGAGCGCACCTGCGCGAGCCGGGATTCGTCGAAACCGGTGGTGCCGACCACGGCGTGAATACCGTGTTCCACCAACCACTTCAGATTCGGCATCACCACGTCGGGGTGGGTGAAGTCGACCACGACCTGGGCGCCGGCCTCGGTGAAGGCCTCGAGCGCGTCGTCCTTGTCGACCCCGGCGACCAGCTCCAGGTCGTCGGCGGCCTCGACCGCCGCGCAGATCGCCTGCCCGACCTTGCCCTGCGCGCCGAGTACGCCCACCCGGATCCGGTTCGTCGCCACCGTGAACTCCTCACATACCGTTCGATGCCCGTTGCGGTCAGAGCCTATCGGCAGGGGTGCCGGGCGCCACCACACCGGTCACCCGGAAGTCGCGTGCGTCACCCGGTGCGACCACCGAGAGCCGACGGCAGAGGCGAAGCCGACGCCTCAGTCGAAGACGATCACCTGACGCAAGGCGTGCCCGGCGGCCAGCTCGTCCATGGCGTGGTTGATCTCGTCCAGCCGGATACGCGAGGAGACCAGTCGTTCGACGGGCAGCCGGCCCTCCCGCCACATCCGCACGTACTCCGGGATGTCGCGCGCCGGAACCGCCGAGCCGAGGTAGCTGCCTACGATGGAACGTCCCTGCGCGACCAGACCGAGCGGTGAAATACTCGCGCGCGCTTCGGGATGGGGTAGCCCGACGGTCACCGTGGTGCCGCCGGGCGCGGTGGCCGTCACCGCGGTTTCGAAGGCCCGCACATTCCCCGCGGCCTCCACCACGACCTCCGCCGCGATGCCGCGCTCGGCCACCTCCACCGGCGTATAAACCTGCGTGGCGCCCAATTCCTTTGCCAGCGTGAGCTTTTCGGGCACGGTGTCGACGGCGATGACCTCGGCGCCGAGGCTGTCCCGCAGCGAGGCGGCCGCCAGCACGGCGGCCATACCCACGCCGCCGAGACCGACGACCATGATGCGGTCCCCCGCGCCGGGGCGGGCCGAATTCAGCAAGGCCCCGCCGCCGGTGAGGACCGCGCAGCCGAGTACGGCGGCGACCTCCGGCGGGACATCGTCGTCGACCGGTACCACCGACCGCCGATCGACCACGGCGTGGGTGGCGAATCCGGAGACGCCGAGATGGTGGTGGACGGGTCCGTTCGCGCGGCGCAGTCGGCGACCGCCGCCCAGCAACTCGCCCTCGTTGTTGGCGACGCTGCCCGGCACACACGGGGTGCGGCCGTCGGTGGCGCAGCCCTCGCACTGTCCGCAGCGCGGCAGGAAGGTCATCACGACCCGCTGGCCGACCCGCAGATCGCTGTCGCCGGGACCCACCTGCTCGACCCGTCCGGCCGCCTCGTGGCCGAGCAGCATCGGCACCGGCCGCACCCGGTTTCCGTCCACCACCGACAGGTCCGAATGACACAGTCCGGCCGCCTCGATCCGGACCAGCAGCTCCCCCGGTCCCGGCTCCGCCAACTCCAGATCCTCGATCACGATCGGGGTCGAATCGGCATAGGGAGTCGGGTCGCCGATCCGCTCCAGCACAGCACCACGAATCTTCATGGCACCGACGGTACCGGGCGAGCGCCGCGCCGAGTATCGGCGCCGACTACTCAGTCTTCCGGCGGTCCGGCGACCGAAGCGGTGCCGGCGGGAAGACCCGCCTCCTCCGCGTCCGACTCCACCGGCGCCCGGTCCGGTGCGCTCGGGCCGCACGGCCACCCCGGGATGAGGGCGTGCTCCGCCGACACCGTGCCACGACAGGTGACTCCCCGGAGATCGACATCGGGCACATCCCGTTCGACGCCGATGCGAGCGTTGTCGAACACCGTGTCGCCGGAGTCGAAACGTGTGTCGGCACAGGTGATTCGCGAGCTGCCGACCACGATGCCGTCGAAACGCGCACTGTCCCCCGCCACCTCGACGCCGTCGAAGAAGGTGCTGTCGGCGGTGAAACGTGCCCGGGTGAACGACGTCGTCGGGCCGGTGAACCGGGCGCCGGTGAATCGTGTTCGGGGCCCGCCGAATTCGGCCTCGGTGAAGTCGGCCTTCCCGCGGAAGACCGCATCCACGAAGCTGGTGCCGGCGCGCCCGGTGTAGACGTCACCCGAGGTCGGGGTGAATTTCGTGCCCCGGAACAGCGCGTCGCTCTCGAAGTGCGCGCTGTGGAACGTCACGTGCGTGCCGACGAATTCCACGTTCTCGAAGTTGGCGGACCGCTCACCGATGAAGCGGGTACCGCGCAGATGCGTATGCCCGCCGGCGAAGACCGCCCAGCGGAAGTCGACATCCTCGAGCACCGCGTCGTCGAAGTTGAAATCGCAGTGCGACCACGATGTTTCGGCCTGCGGGCGCAGATGGGTCACGATCACCGCGATGATGGTGCGCCGCACCTCGCGATCGTTCTGCCGCAGCTGGTAGGCGCGCTCCACCTGCGGCCCGCCCGCTCCGTCGGTGATCTTGCGAGAGCTCAGGTGGGTGGCCCCTTCGTCGGGGTCGTAGGGCAGTCGCAGATAGCCGCACAGCACGTCGATGCACTGCTGGCGCATGCCGCGCGCGGCGAATTCGTCGGCCACCCCCGCCATCGCGTAGACGCCCGCCATGCGCACCGCGACATCGGCATTACCCAGTTGCGCCGCGGCGGCCCCGAACAGCTGCGCGAAGCGGCCGCGTTCGTTGTCGCGCTGTTTGCGATAGGCCACGACCAGCGCCACCGCACCGCCCACACCGGCCGAGACCGACAACGCGATCTTCGTCAGATCCAGCTGGTTCGGCGTATCGGCCTTCGCGCCGAGCGCGAGCCACAGCACCCACCAGGCGATACCCGCGATCGCCAAACCGCCGAGCACCACCGAGACGACCGATACCAGCAATGCCGAACGCTGTATCCGCTGAGCCTGCCGCTGCGCAAATGTCCCCCGCCGAGCCATGGGCGCATAGTAACGACAATTCCGGATCCGCCACAGCCGGTGGAGGATTCGGCCCGGCCGAGCGACGACGCGGCGCCCGCCTTTCGGGCGGACGCCGCATCATCTTGTCCGGCAGACTGTTTCGCGCCGATCAGTTCGCCGCGCGACTCCCGCGCACCCCGATTGCGGCCGCGGTCAGGCAGGCCGCGGCGACCACCACCACGAACCACGGGAAGATCGTGCCCATCCCCCACTGCGTGGCCGCCCAACCGGCCAGCACGGTCGGCAGGGCCATCGCCGTATAGGCCAGAAGGTAGTAGGCGGACATGGTCTCGCCGCGCTTGTGCTGCGGCACCACATTCGACAGATGCCGCAGCGATCCGCCGAAGCCCAGGCCGAAGGTCGCGCCGAGCAGAACACCGGCCAGCAGCACCACGACCCAGTTGTGGGTCGCCAGCGCCGGAATGGTCAGCAGCAGCGCGATCGCCATCCCGGTATCACCGCCGACGGCCGCGCGACGCGCCGGAATCGCGGTCGCGAAGAGCTGAGCCAGCGCCCCGGCCGTCGCGGTCGAGGCGACCACGGCACCGCCGAAGACCAGATTGTGCACGCCGGTCTTCTCGGCGGCCAGCGAGGGATACAGCGACAGCAGCACACCCAGTACCGACCACGCCGCCATGACGCCCAGCGCCGAGAACCAGAAATCGGCCCGGATCTCCTGCGGTACCGCCGGTTTCGCGATCCGGATGGGACCCGACATCCGCGCGGTGTGCGTTTCGGTCATCACCACCACGCCCACGCCGATCAGCAGGCAGAACACCGTGATCACTACATACGGCGTGCGCAGCGGATGCGGAACGTACTGGGCGAGCAGTGCCGACCCCAGAATGGCCACGGCCATACCGACATTGAAGGCCACACCCGTCAGCTGCCCCGACCGCGCGCCGTGCTCGGGACGCAGATCCAGCAGCGCCGCCGCCCCGGCGACGACGGTGGCACCGACGGCCACGCCGTGCAGCGCCCGCGCCACCAGCAGCATCGCGACATTGTCGGCGAACAGGAAGACGACCAGTCCGATCACCATCGTGGCGAGTGCGCCCAGCAGCACCGGCTTGCGGCCGACCACATCGGAAATCTTGCCCGACACCAGAACCGCGGCCAGCGCGGCGATGGCGTAGACGGCGAAAACGATGGTGGTGGTCAGCGGCGAGAAATGCCATTCCTTCTGGTACAGGCCGTAGAGCGGGGCGGGAACACCGGATACTCCGAGCGCGACTCCGCTGGCGACCAGAATCAGTGCATAGGCCCAGGACTGTGTGGTCCGCGGAGCCGGTGCAACCGTGACAGTTGCGGCCATCGATTCTCTCCATCAGGTAAGTTTGATTGCGATCGAACTCAACCACCGTAGCGATGGTTTGATTCCCATCAAACCGAATTTCCCGTGAGAAAGATCATGAGCGATAGCAACAAGACCGTGGAAGCTCATCCGGTCGCCACCGTGCAGGAGGTGCTCGGCGCCCTGCACGACCCGGTCCGGCTCGAGATGGTGCGCAGGCTCAGCAATGCCGGCGGCCCGGTGCGCTGCGGCATGCTCTACGACACCATCAACAAATCCACCGCGACCCACCACCTGAAGATTCTGCGCGAGGCCGGGGTCACCGAACGCATCGTCGCCGACGGCCAGACCTACGCGCGGCTGCGCACCGAGGAAGTCGAGCACGCCCTGCCGGGACTGCTCGCGGCGGTGGTGGGCGCCGCCAATCGCGCGGGCGAATCCGGCGCCGCACCGCGCGACTGACTCACTCCGCCAAGCGTTTCACCGCACCGGGCAGGTCGCGCATTCTCCGATACGGTCCCGCCACCGAGGCCGCGTACGGCCGCGCCAGCAGGGTGCGGGCGATCGCGGACACCTCCGCGGTGGTGACGGCGTCGATGCGCGCCAGCGTCTCCGAGACGCTGCGGTGATTGCCGTAGCTGAGTTCACTGCGGCCGATGCGGTTCATCCGGGAGCCGGAATCCTCGAGGCCCAGCACCAGTCCACCGCGCAGCGATCCCTTGGCCCGGGCACATTCGGCGTCGGTGATCCCGTTGGCGGCAACATCTTCCAGGATCTCGCGCGCCAATGTCGTGACCTCGCCGAGATTTTCGGGCTGACATCCCAGATAGACCGAGAAGGCGCCGGTGTCGGCGAAGGTGTCGACGCTGGAATACACCGAGTACGCCAGGCCGCGTTCCTCCCGGATCCGTTGGAAGAGACGGGAACTGAGCCCGCCGCCGAGCACGGTGTTCAGCACCGACAGCGGCCAGCGCTTATGCCCTTCGTGTCGGCCGAACGCGCGCACCCCGAACACCAGATGCGCCTGTTCGCTGTCGCGGTAGGTCCAGTGCAGCTGCGGTGACGTGCGCTTGCGGAAATGCCCTTCGCGGCGCGGCGCCGGTTCCCGCAACGGATCGAGCCGGTCGCCGAACGCGCGATGCACCAGCTCCACGGTGTGTTCGTGCTCGATATTGCCGGCCACCGCCACCACCATCCGGTCCGGACGGTAGCGGCGCAGATGGAACCCGCGCAGCTGCGCGGCGGTCATCTGCTCGACTGAGTCGACGGTGCCGATCACCGGCCGCCCGATCGGATGATCGCCGAACAGCGCGGTCAAGAACGAGTCGCCGACCAGGTCCTCGGGATCGTCGTCGCGCATCGAGATCTCCTCGAGCACCACCTGACGTTCCACGTCGACATCGATCGGACGGCACAACCCGTTCAGCACCACGTCGGAGACGACATCGACCGCGAGCGGCAGATCGTCGTCCAGCACATGGGCGTAGTAACAGGTCTGCTCCTTGGCGGTGAACGCGTTGAGTTCCCCGCCGACCGCGTCCACGGCCTCGGCGATGTCCAGCGCGGTACGAGTCGGGGTCGCCTTGAACAGCAGGTGTTCCAGGAAGTGCGCGGCGCCGGCCACCGAGGGCCCCTCGTCGCGTGAGCCAACGCCGACCCAGACACCGATCGACGCCGATCGCACCCCGGGCACATGTTCGGTGACCACCCGCAGTCCACCCGGCAGTACCGTACGCCGCACCCCGCTGTCGGAGAACGACCCGTCCTCGGCGAGGACCAGCGAAGAGCCCCCCTGCTCGAGAGCGAGCAAGGGGGCGTCGGCGCCGGCTTTCGCCGGAGTTCCCGCGCGCGAGGCTTGCTTCGTCTTCGGCGCGCGAGCTGTGCTGCCCGGCGCGCGCGTCGAAACCGAGGGCTTCGGGGCGCGCGCCGAGGACTTCTTCTTCGTCACATCCAACTATTTACTCGGCCGCGGCCTCGGCTGCAGCCGGAGCCTCGTCGGCGGCCGGAGCAGCGGTCTCCGCGCTCTCCTCCTCCGACACCGGGACCAGCGAGATCTTGCCGCGGTTGTCGATATCGGCGATCTCGACGCGGATCTTGTCGCCGACGTTCACCACGTCCTCGACCTTGCCGACCCGCTTGCCGTTGCCCAGCTTCGAGATGTGCACCAGACCGTCGCGGCCCGGCAGCAGCGAGACGAACGCGCCGAAGGCGGTGGTCTTGACGACCGTGCCCAGGAAGCGCTCGCCGACCTTCGGCAGCTGCGGGTTGGCGATGGCGTTGATCGCGTCGATCGCGGCCTGCGCCGACGGGCCGTCGGTCGCGCCGACGAACACGGTGCCGTCGTCCTCGATGGAGATGTTGGCGCCGGTGTCCTCGGTGATCTGGTTGATGACCTTGCCCTTGGGCCCGATCACCTCGCCGATCTTGTCGACCGGGATCTTGATCGCGGTGACGCGCGGCGCATAGGGGCTCATCTCGTCCGGGGTGGCGATGGCCTCGGCCATCACGTCCAGGATGGTCAGGCGCGCGTCGCGAGCCTGGTTGAGCGCACCGGCCAGCACCTTCGACGGAATGCCGTCGAGCTTGGTGTCGAGCTGCAGCGCGGTGACGAAGTCGCGGGTACCGGCGACCTTGAAGTCCATGTCGCCGAAGGCGTCCTCGGCGCCGAGAATGTCGGTCAGCGCGACGTAGCGGGTCTCCGACTCACCGTTGTCGCCGGTGACCTCGTCGGACACCAGACCCATGGCGATACCGGCGACCGGGGACTTCAGCGGCACACCCGCGTTCAGCAGCGACAGCGTGGAGGCACACACCGAACCCATCGAGGTGGATCCGTTGGAGCTCAGCGCTTCCGACACCTGGCGGATCGCGTAGGGAAACTCCTCCTGGCTCGGCAGCACCGGCACCAGCGCCCGCTCGGCGAGCGCGCCGTGGCCGATCTCGCGCCGCTTGGGCGAGCCGACGCGGCCCGTCTCACCGGTGGAGAACGGCGGGAAGTTGTAGTGGTGCATGTAGCGCTTGCTGGTCTCCGGGCCGAGCGAGTCGACCTGCTGGGCCATCTTCACCATGTCGAGGGTGGTGACGCCCAGGATCTGGGTCTCACCGCGCTCGAACAGCGCCGAACCGTGCGCCCGCGGCACCACGGCGACCTCGGCGGACAGCGCCCGGATGTCGGCCAGGCCACGACCGTCGATGCGGAAGCCGTCGGACAGGATGCGCTGGCGCACAAGCTTCTTGGTGACCGAGCGGAACGCCGCGCCGATCTCCTTCTCGCGGCCCTCGAAGTCCTCGGTCAGCGCCGAGAGCACCTCGAGCTTGATCTCGTCGATGCGCTCCTCGCGCTCCTGCTTGCCGGCGATCGACAGCGCCTCACCCAGCGGGTTCTTCGCGGTGCCCTCGACGGCGGTGTAGACGTCGGCCTCGTACGGCGGGAAGAGCGGGAACTCCTCGGTGGGCTTGGAGGCCAGCGCCGCCAGGTCGGCCTGCGCCTTGCACAGCCGCGCGATGAACGGCTTGGCGGCCTCGAGACCTTCGGCCACAACGGTTTCCGTCGGCGCCTGGGCGCCGTCTTCGACCAGCGCGATGACCTTGTCGGTCGCCTCGGCCTCGACCATCATGATCGCGACGTCACCGGATTCGACCACGCGGCCGGCGACGACCATGTCGAACACGGCCTCTTCCAGCTGCTCGACGGTCGGGAACGCGACCCACTGGCCCTGGATGAGCGCCACGCGCACGCCACCGACCGGACCCGAGAACGGAAGTCCCGCAATCTGAGTCGAGGCCGACGCCGCGTTGATCGCGACCACGTCGTAGAGATCGTTGGGATCCAGGCTCATCACCGTGACTACGACCTGGATCTCGTTGCGCAGGCCGTCGACGAACGACGGGCGCAGCGGACGGTCGATCAGGCGGCAAGTCAGGATCGCGTCGGTGGAGGGGCGGCCCTCGCGGCGGAAGAACGAGCCGGGGATGCGGCCCGCGGCGTACATCCGCTCCTCGACGTCGACCGTCAGCGGGAAGAAGTCGAACTGGTCCTTGGGGTGCTTACCGGCCGTGGTGGCCGACAGCAGCATGGTCTCGTCGTCCAGGTAGGCGACGACGGAGCCGGCGGCCTGCTTGGCCAGGCGCCCGGTCTCGAACCGGACGGTGCGGGTGCCGTAGCTCCCGTTGTCGATCAGGGCCACCGATTCGAACACACCGGGTTCGACCTCGATGGCGGAGCTCGTCTGGGATTCGGTCATATTTCTGTCTCAACCTCTCGTCTCGCCGGATCGAACGCCGTCGAGGCGCGATCCGGCTGGGTGTCCCCGCGCAGTTTCATCCCTGCCCGGAGGCAGCGGCTTGTCTGCGCGAGGCAGCCGTACCCGGGCTCGGGCGCGCGACAGCCCTCCTGGCTGTGGCGCGACACCCGGCCGATCCCCCATGGAACCGGCGACGCGGAGGCGGTCATCGATCGAAGCCCGCCGGCAACTCTCGCCGAAAGGCCACTACCGAAGACCGACGCCACGCGTGCGGGTGCATACGGCTGGTGCGGTGCCGATATACGACTAGCCGACGGGGAGATTCTATGCCTCCCCGTCGGCTGCGCGTTAACTACCTGTGATTGTCAGCGCGTCTGTCTCGCGTCCGTGCGGGCGCGAACAGATCAACGCCGCAGTCCGAGCCGCTCGATCAGCGAACGGTAGCGCTCGATGTCCTTGTCCTGCAGGTACTTCGACAGCCGCCGACGGCGACCGATCAGGCCCAGCAGGCCGTGGCGGGTGTGGTGATCGTGCTTGTGCACCTTCAGGTGCTCGGTCAGGTCGGAGATCCGCTTGGACAGCAGCGCGATCTGGGCCTCCGGCGAACCGGTGTCCTTCTCGTGCAGGCCGTACTCCTTGAGGATGGCCGCCTTCTGCTCGGTGGTCAGAGCCACGAATTCACTCCTTGTTTTCTCAGTCCGCGCTCGAGGAAACCGGGAAACCCCGGGCGGGCGCCACCGCGGACCGCAGCAGACCCGACGAGCCAGCCTACCGGATCACCGCACGTCGGACCGAATCGGCCCGATCCGGCCGGCCCCCACACCGGGAATCTGTCCGGCCGGCGGATTCGCTCAGCGCTGGGCGTCGCTCGCCTCGGCGGCGGCCAGCACCTGTCGCGTCTGCTCGACGTCGTCGCCCATGGCCCGGACCAGATCGTCGATCGAGTCGAAGCGGCGCATACCGCGCAGATGCTGCACGAAGTCCACGGCGACGTGCTGGCCGTACAGATCCGCCTCGGTGTCGAGGACGAAGGCCTCGACCGTGCGGGTGCGGCCGGAGAAGGTCGGGTTGGTGCCCACCGAGATCGCGGCCATGGCCCGCTTGCCCGGCCGGGTGACGCCGACCGTCTCTCCGGCGGCCAGCACAGTGAACCAGCCCGCGTATACGCCGTCGGCCGGGATCGCCGCATGCATCGGCGGAGCCACGTTGGCGGTCGGAAAACCGAGTTCGCGACCGCGGCCGTCGCCGTGGACGACGACACCCTCCACCCGGTGCGGGCGGCCGAGCGCGTCGGCGGCCGCGGCCATGTCACCGGCGTCGACACAGGCCCGGATGTAGGTGGAGGAGAACGTGACCGCGTGTTCGCCGACCAGCTTCACACCGTCGACCTCGAAGCCGAACCGGCCGCCCAGCTCGCGCATGGTCTCGACGGTGCCCGCCGCCTTCTTGCCGAAGGTGAAGTTGTCGCCGACCACGACCTCGGCGACATGCAGCTTCTCGACCAGCAGGTCGTGCACGTAGCGGCCGGGAGTGAGCTTCATGAAGTCCTGGGTGAACGGCATCACCAGGAACACATCGATACCGAGTTCCTCGACCAGCTCCGCGCGCCGGGTCAACGTGGTGAGCTGTGCCGGATGCGATCCGGGACGCACCACTTCCATCGGATGCGGGTCGAAGGTCATGAGAACCGAGGGAACACCGCGCACCGCAGCGGATTTCACCGCACGGCTGATCAATTGGGCGTGACCGCGGTGCACACCGTCGAACACGCCGATGGTGAGCACACACCGACCCCAGTCCGGTGGCATTTCCTCGAGACTTCGCCATCTCTGCACACACCGAAGCCTACGCAAGCGCGGTCACGAACCGGGATTCGGCGGGGCGGTTGTTCACCCGACCGTCACCCGCCCGCGTCGAGCGCGAGGTTGTGCGGGCTTGCGGGCTGCGGCCGCAATGGTCCCGCTGTACCTGATGGCAGGTCCGCGCCGGCCCGGCCCCCGCTGTGCTCGATCGCGGGGTCCGCGGCGGCCTCCGTGGTTACGCAGGCTGCCTCCTCCGGCCGCAACGCTGCCCCCGCTGTGCTCGATCGCGGGGTCCGCGGCGGCCTCCGTGGTTACGCAGGCTGCCTCCTCCGGCCGCAACGCTGCCCCCCGCTGTGCTCGATCACGGGGTCCGCGGCGGCCTCCGTGGTTACGCAGGCTGCCTCCTCCGGCCGCAACGCTGCCCCCGCTAAGCTCGATACGTGCCCGGAAAACGTGATGTCGCCACCCGGCGTGAGCTGGCAGATTCCGCTGCGTCACAAGCGTCTCCCGATGCGGGGGCGGCCGGGCGCGCGGCGAATGTGGCCCCCTCGCTGTCGTCGGTCGCCCAGGATTATCTGAAGGTCATCTGGAGTGCGCAGGAGTGGTCGCAGGAGAAGGTGTCGACCAAACTGCTCGCCGAGCGGATCGGTGTGTCGGCGTCGACGGTGTCGGAGGCGGTGCGCAAACTCGCCGATCAGGGGCTGGTCGAACACGCCCGCTACGGCGCCATCACGCTGACCGACAACGGCCGCCGGGCCGCAGTCGCCATGGTGCGCCGCCATCGGCTGATCGAAACGTTCCTGGTCAGCGAGCTCGGCTACGGCTGGGACGAGGTGCACGACGAGGCCGAGGTGCTCGAGCACGCGGTGTCGGAGACCCTGGTGGAACGTATCGACGCCAAACTCGGCCATCCCGATCGCGATCCGCACGGCGACCCGATCCCCTCCGTCGACGGTGCGGTCCCCACACCGCCCGCCCATCAGCTCAGCGACTTCCAGGCCGGACAATCCGGCCGGGTGGCGCGCATCTCCGATTTCGATCCCGCCATGCTGCGGTATTTCGATTCCGTCGGCATCGCGCTCGACACCGTGATCACCGTGGTGGAGCGGCGCGATTTCGCCGGCACCATCGCGGTGCGGATCGGCGAGCACACCATCGACCTGGGAAGCCCTGCGGCAGAAGCGATCTGGCTGACCTCCTGACCGGCCACCGCAGCGCCTCGGCACCGGGAGTCGCGGCGTATCGCCGCCCCTACTGTGTGACCAGCGCCGCGGCGCGCTCGGCGATCGCGGTGCCGAGTTCGGCGGTGGTCGCCGTACCGCCCAGATCGGGGGTGAGCACCTCCCCCGCGGCCAGCACATCGCAGACCGCGCGGTCGACGGCCGCGGCCGCCGCGGATTCGCCCAGGTGGTCGAGCATCATCGCACCGGCGAGGATCTGCGCCACCGGATCGGCGATGCCCATACCCGCGATATCGGGCGCACTGCCGTGCACCGCCTCGAACATCGAGGGCGCCTCGCGCGCGGGATTGATATTCCCCGAGGGCGCGAGCCCGAGCCCGCCGGTCACCGCGGCGGCGAGGTCGGACAGGATGTCGCCGAACAGATTCGAGCCGACGATCACGTCCAGCCGATCCGGATGCAGCACGATCTCCGCGGCCAGCGCATCGACATGCATCTGCCGCGTCTCGACGTCCGGATAGTCGGCGGCGATCCGCTCGAAAACGCTGTCCCAGTACGGCATCGAATGAATGAGGCCGTTGGACTTGGTGGCCGAACACAGTCTGCGGTCGCGCCGGCGCGCCTGCTCGAACGCGTATCGGATGATGCGTTCACATCCGGTGCGGGTGAATATCGATTCCTGAACCACGAATTCGTCCGGCCGCCCGGGATTGTGCATTCCCCCGATCGCGGAATATTCGCCCTCGGAATTCTCCCGCACGATGAGGATGTCGAGATCGTCGGCGCCGCGTCCGCGGAGCGCGGATTCGGTGCCGGGCAGCAGCCGGACCGGGCGCAGATTCACATACTGCCCGAAGGCGCGCCGCAGCGGGATCAGCAGACCCCACAGCGAAATATGGTCGGCCACCCCGGGAAATCCCACGGCACCGAGCAGAATCGCGTCGAAATCCGCCAGCTGCTGCGGACCATCCTCGGGCATCATCGCGCCGGTGCGCAGATATTGCTCACAGGACCAGTCGAATTCGGTCCAGGCGACGCCGGGCAGCACCGCGTCGAGAACCTTGACCGCCTCGGCCGTGACGTCCACGCCGATACCGTCGCCGGGAATGGTGGCAATGCGATACACCGGCATCACAGTGCCACACCGATGTATTTGGTCTCCAGGAATTCGTCGATGCCGGTGAAACCCCCCTCGCGTCCGAGACCCGATTCCTTCACTCCGCCGAACGGCGCCGCCGGATTGGACACCACGCCCTGGTTGAGTCCCACCATGCCGGTGTCGAGTGCCTCGCTCACCCGCAATCCGCGCCGCAGATTCTCGGTGAACACGTACGCCACCAAACCGTAGGGCGTGTCGTCGGCGCGTTCGATCACCTCGTCCTCGGTGTCGAAGACGGCCAAACCCGCGACGGGGCCGAAGATTTCGGTGCCGAACATCGCGGCGTCGTCCGGGACACCGGTCAGCACCGTGGGTGGATAGAAGTATCCGGATCCTTCGGCGGCGGTTCCGCCGAGCAGGACGGTGGCGCCGCGCCGGCGCGCATCGGCGACCAGTTCCGACACCTTCGCGACCGCCGCGGCGTCGATCAGCGGTCCGACCACCACGCCGGGATCGGCGCCGCGGCCCATCGGCAGGGCCGCCATGCGTTCGGTGAAGCGGCGGGTGAATTCGTCGGCTATGCCGCGTTGCAGGTAGATCCGGTTGGCCGCGGTGCAGGCCTGGCCGATATTGCGCATCTTCGCCGCGAGCGCGCCCTCCACCGCGGTATCGAGATCGGCGTCGTCGAACACGATCAGCGGGGCGTTGCCGCCCAATTCCATCGACGTGCGCATCACGGATCTCGCGCACTGTTCCAGCAGCAACTTCCCGACGGCGGTCGATCCCGTGAACGACAGTTTGCGCGAGCGCGGATCCGCGATCATCGCACCGGTCACCGCCGCCGGATCGGAGGTGGTCACGACATTGACCACGCCGTCGGGAACTCCTGCGGCGGACAGTATTTCGGCGATCGCCAGCGTGCACAGCGGGGTCTGCTCGGCGGGTTTGACCACACAGGTGCAGCCCGCGGCCAAGGCTGGGCCGATCTTGCGGGTCGCCATCGCCATGGGGAAGTTCCACGGGGTGATCAGGATGCTCGGTCCCACGGGCCGGCGCGCCACCACGAAGCGGGATCCACCGGCCGGCGCGGGCATATAGCCGCCGTCCAGCCGCACCGCCTCCTCGGCGAACCAGCGGAAGAACTCCGCCGCGTACACGACCTCGCCGCGCGCCTCGGCCAGCGGTTTGCCCATTTCGGCGGTGGCGATGCGGGCGAGCCGGTCGGTGTCGTCGAGCATGGCCCGATGGGCGCGCATCAGGATCTCCGACCGGGTCCGCGCGGGCACCTCGGCCCACGCGTCCTGGGCCGCCGCGGCCGCGGCCAGCGCGGCGACGCCGTCCTCGGGGCCGGCATCGGCGACGGCGGTCAGGATCTGCCCGGTGGCCGGGTCCTCCACGTCCAGCAGGGTGGCCGCCTCGCGCCGGCGCCCGCCGATGAACAGGCCGGTCGGGACGCTGTCGATCGCCGCGCGCGTCGCGGCATCCGGATCCGCAACGGTATACGTCATCGCTCGCTCCTCTTCTCGGAACAGCAGGTCGGTTCGGCGCAGTCGTTGCCGTCACCGTCGCGGCCATGTTATACACATTGTCAACAATCCGACAATAAGAATCCGGCCGTCACCGGCGCGGATTTCCCGTCGCCCGGGAGGCGGATCACCATGACTGCACTTTCCCCCGTTCTCCGGCAGGCCACGCCGGTCACCGTCGATCACGGCGAGGGCTGCTACCTGTACGGCACCGACGGTCGCCGGTACCTCGACTTCACCGCCGGGATCGGCGTCACCAGCACCGGGCACTGTCATCCGCGGGTGGTCGAGGCCGCGCGTGAACAGGTCGGCAGCCTCATCCACGGCCAGTACACGACGGTCATGCACCGGCCGCTGCTGCGGCTGACCGAACGGCTCGCCGATGTGCTTCCCGCCCACCTGGATTCGGTGTTCTTCGCCAACTCCGGCAGCGAGGCCGTGGAGGCCGCGCTGCGGCTGGCCCGGCAGGCCACCGGCCGCCCCAATGTGGTGGTGTTCCACGGCGGCTTCCACGGCCGCACGGTCGCCGCCGCGACCATGACCACCTCCGGAACCCGCTTCTCGGCCGGTTTCAGCCCGCTCATGGGTGGTGTGCACGTGGCGCCGTTCCCCACCGCCTACCGCTACGGCTGGTCGGAGGAGGAGGCGACCGATTTCGCCTTGCGCGAGCTCGACTACATCCTCACCACGCTCACCGCCCCGGCCGAGACGGCCGCCTTCATCGTCGAACCCGTGCTCGGCGAGGGCGGCTACATCCCGGGCAACACCCGGTTCTTCCAGGGCCTGCGCGAGCGCGCCGACCGGCACGGCATCCTGTTGATCTTCGACGAGATCCAGACCGGGTTCGGCCGCACCGGAAAGTTCTTCGGGCACCAGCATTTCGACGTACAGCCCGACGTCATCACCATAGCCAAGGGGTTGGCCAGCGGTTTTCCGCTGTCGGGAATCGCCGCGCCACAGGAGCTGATGGCCAAGGCCTGGCCGGGATCTCAAGGCGGCACCTACGGCGCCAATGCCGTGGCCTGCGCGGCCGCGGTCGCCACCATCGACGTCATCGAATCCGAGGGGCTGGTGGACAACGCCGCCGCCCGCGGGGACCAATTGCTGGCCGGCACCCGGGCCTGCGCCACCAAGGCGATCGGCGATGTGCGCGGCCTGGGCCTGCTCGTGGGCAGCGAATTCACCACGGCGGCAGGCGAACCCGACACCGCCACGGCCGCGACGGCCCAGCGGCTGGCCGCCGAGCGCGGCCTGCTCCTGCTGACCTGCGGGGCCTACAGCAACGTCGTGCGAATGATCCCGCCCCTGATCGTGACCGCGGAACAGGTCGACGAGGCGCTGGCGCTGTGGACCGGCGTCCTGGACGAGCTGTAGCGATACCCACGCCCCGAGCGGAACAGGAGATCTCGATGGCCCGGTACCTCACCATCACCCTCACCAAGGCCGGCGTGCGGGCTCGCGCGCGATTGCTGGACGAGCTGGCCCCGCACACCTGCGCGGCGGTGTGGGACGCACTGCCGCAGGAGGGCGACGCGTTCCACGCCAAATACGCCCGCAACGAGGTGTACACCCTCGTGCCGCGCATCACCGCCGCGCCGCATCGCGAAAACCCCACCGTCACACCGATTCCCGGTGACGTCTGCCTGTTCGACTTCGAACCGTGGGAGATCGGCAATCCCGCCTACGGCTACGAACCGGGCTCGGCCGCGCACGACGCGCAGGGCGCCACCGATCTGGCACTGTTCTACGACCGCAACAACCTGCTGATCAACGGCGATATGGGCTGGGTCCCGGGCAATGTGTTCGCGACCATCGAGGAAGGACTGCCGGAGCTGGCCGCCGCGTGCAACGCGCTGTGGCTGCGCGGCGTGGAAGGCGAAACACTGTCCTTCACACGGTCTTCGGAGTAACGACACGTCGCAGGCGCGACCACGCGGCCCGGTCCGGACAGGACCGGGCCGCGATGCGCGTCAGCTCAGCACCGCCTCGGCGAAGCGCGCCACCGCGAGCACGAAATCGTCGGAGTGGCGCGGCCCGACGATCTGCAGCCCCACCGGCATTCCCGCCGCGGTCCGCCCGGCGGGAATGGTGATCGCCGGCTGCTGGGTGAGATTGAACGGATAGGTGAACGGGGTCCACTGCGGCCAGCTGTCCATCGAACTACCCGGCGGCACATCGTATCCCGCGTCGAAGGCGGTGATCGGCATGGTCGGAGTGACGAGGACGTCGTAAGCGGTATGGAAGGCCCCCATCACGATGCCGATCTCCGCCGCCACCGCACGCGCCTCGATGTAGTCGACCGCGCTCAGCGTGCGGCCGCGGTCCCACATGGCGCCCAGGCCGGGGTCGACCCGCTCCCGGGTGCCCTCGGGGAAGGTCGAGAGCATGGCCGCCGCCCCGGCCGCCCACATCGTTTCGAACGCCGGGCGCGGATCGGCGAATCCGGGATCGGCCTCGACCACCCGTAGGCCGGCCTCGTCGAGCGCCCGCACCGCCGCCGCGACGACCGCCGCGACCTCCGGATCGACCTGCGCGAAACCGAGATTCGCCGAAAAGCCGACCGTCGCACCGCGCACCTCGCGCTGCAGTTCGCCGCGGAAGGTCAGCAGCGGCGGCGCACCCGCGGTCGGATCGCGGTGATCGGGCAGCGACAGGATGTCCATCAGCAGCGCCACGTCCTCGACGGTGCGGGCGATGGGCCCGGCGTGTGCCAGCGGCCCGAACGGGCTGGCCGGGTACAGCGGGACGCGGCCGTGCGTGGGCTTGAATCCCACCACCCCGCAGAACGAGGCCGGAATCCGGATGCTGCCACCGCCGTCGGTCCCGATCGACACGGGTCCCATGCCGGCCGCGACCGCCACCGCCGAACCGCCGGAGGAACCGCCGGACGTCTTGTCCGGGTCGACCGGATTACGGGTGATTCCCGTCAGCGCGCTGTCGGTGGTGGCCTTCCACGCCAGCTCCGGCGTGGTGGTCTTACCCAGGAACACGAGTCCGTCCTCACGCAGCCGGGCGGTGGCCGGGCTGTCGACCGGCCACGGCACATCCGGCCGGATCGAGGTCGAGCCGCGCAGCGTCGGCCACCCCTCGGTGAGGAAGATGTCCTTGATCGAGATCGGCACGCCGTCGAGCAGGCCCTGCGCACGACCACCCTGCCAGCGCGCCTCGGACTCCTTGGCCTGCACCATCGCCCGCTCCGGGTCGACCAAGCAGAACGCGTCGAGGACGTCGTCGCGGGCCGCGATCGCGTCCAGCGCGGCCTGGGTGGCCTCGACGGGAGACAAGGCCCCGGCCGAATAGGCGGCGGCCAACTCGGCCGCGGTCATCGCCGCGGGGTCGGTCCCTGTATCGGGGTGGGCCATCGTGACTCCCTTCAGCTGGGCACGTAACCCAGCTTCTTGTCGACCACATTGTGTAAGGGCTGACCGCTTGCCCACCGCTCGAAATTCTCGGTGAACGCGGCGACGATCTCCGCCCGCCAGCCGATGAAGTCGCCGCTGTTGTGCGGGGTGACAACGACATTCGGCAGATCCCACAGCGGGTGGCCGGCCGGCAGCGGTTCCGGATCGACCACGTCCAGCGCCGCACCGGCGAGCACACCGCCGCGCAGCGCCGCGACCAGATCGTCGGTGACCACGGATTCCCCACGCCCGACATTGATGAAACGCGCATGCGGCTTCATCGCCGCGAAGGCGCTCGCGTCGAACATGTGCCGGGTCTGCGGAGTGAGCGGCGTCACGCAGACCACGTAATCAGCCCCGGGCAGTTCGGCGTGCAAATCGGTTGCCACCGTGCCGAAATCGGGATCGCCGATGCGCGCGGTCCGCCCCAGCCCGCGCACCCGCATCCCGGCCGCGCGCAGCAGGCGGGCGATCGCGCGTCCGATCGAGCCGGTGCCGACCACCAGCACCGCGGCTCCCGCCACCCGCTCGGATTCGCGGTGGCGCCACTGGTGACGCTGCTGCAGCCGCAGCGATTCGGGCAGATCCTTGGCGAAGGCGAGCACCTGGGCGAGAACGTATTCCGCGATGGGCTCATCGAACAGTCCGCGGGTGTTGGTGACCTGTACGTCGCTGTCGATCAGTGCGTCGAACATCACGGCGTCGACACCCGTGCCCCCCACATGCACCCACCGCATCCGATCGGCGCGATCCCAGGCGCCGGGCAGGGCGGTGCTGCGGAAGTCGTAGACGAACAGCGCCTCGGCGCCGGGCAGCGCGTCCGCGAGCGATGCCCCGTCGGCGAAGCGGACGGTCGCCTGCTCCAACACCGGACGCATGAATTCCGCGTCGGGCTCGACGCCGTCGTGCAGGACGGTGACAACTGGGCCCGCGTTCATATTGACAGGCTAAAAACCCATCGTATGCTTGTCAACAATCCGATTGTGCGCGGAGGATTGTCGCCCGGACGCGAGAGGGGCCCTCGTGGAACTGAATTTTCCCGAGCTGGACGGGCCTGTCGCGCAACGGGGCATCGGGATCATCGCGCCGTTCGATCTGGCGCTCGAGCGCGAACTGTGGCGGTGGGCTCCCCTGGAAGTGAGCCTGCATCTGGCGCGCACGCCGTACGAGCCGGTGCCGGTCTCGCTCGAGATGGCCGAATTGGTCTCCGACGCAGCACATCTCACCGCGGCGACGCGCAACGTGCTGCACGTGGAACCCGAGGTGATCGCCTATCTGTGCACCTCGGGCAGCTTCATCAAGGGGCTGGCCTACGAGCGAGCGCTGCGCGACACCATCTGCCGGGCCGGCGCCCGCGACGCGATCACCACCTCCGGCGCACTGATCGAGGCCGTGCACAAACTGCAGTTGTCCAAGATGTCGGTCATCACGCCCTACGACGAGATTCTGACCACGAAGCTGCACGAGTTCCTGCACGAGGCCGGTTGCGAGGTCCTGCGATCGGATCATCTGGGACTCGGCGGCGGCATCTGGAAGGTCAGCTATCGCACGATCGCCGAACGCATCATGGCCGCCGATGATCCCGCCGCGCAGGCCATCTTCGTCAGCTGCACCAACCTTCCTACCTACGACCTGGTCGAACCGCTGGAACAGCTGCTCGGCAAACCGGTCCTGACCGCCAACCAACTGACCATGTGGGCCTGTCTCGGACGGATGAAACTGCCGATGATGGGCCCTGGCAAGTGGCTGCAGAACGTTTTCTAGGAGGCGCTGTGGAACGGACACCGACCGTCGGATTCATCTATCCCGATCACGCCGCCGAGGACGAATATCCCTGGGCAGCAGCACATCTCGGCGTCGATCTTCGTGTCGCGCACATCTACGGCACCGACCTGCACGCGGTGCCCGAACTGCTCGAGCTGGGCAGTCCGGACAAGTTGCGCCGGGGCGCGGATCTGCTGGCGCCCTTCGATCCCCTGGCCGTGGTGTGGGCCTGCACCTCGGGCAGCTTCGTCTACGGACCGCAGGGTGCGCGCGAACAGGCGGAGGAGCTCTCCCGGATCTGCGGCGTCCCCGCGTCGAGCACCAGTTTCGCGTTCGTGGAGGCGGTGCGGGCGATAGCCGCCGGCCGCGTCGCCGTGTGCGCGAGCTATCCGGACGAGGTCGCCGCCCTCTTCGTGGACTTCCTCGACGCCGCCGGCATCCGGGTGGTCTCGATGTCGAGCGCCGGAATCGACACGGCCGCCGAAGTGGGGACGCTGACACCGTCGCAGGTGCTGGACCTGGCGGCGGCGAACGACCATCCCGACGCCGAGGCGCTGCTGATTCCCGATACCGCGATGCATACGATACAACTGCTTCCGGAGCTGGAATCAGCGCTCGGCAAGCCGGTACTCACCGCGAACCAGGTCACCGTCTGGCACGGGCTGCGACTGGCGGGGCTGCCCGCCCACACGCCTGCGTCCGGACCGGGGCTCGGAACGCTCTTCTCGGAAAGGCCGATTCATGTCGGTGATTGAGTTCGAACCCGTGAATCGGCAGTCCACGGCGGAGATGATCGCCGACCGGCTGCGCGCGGCGATCGTGCGCGGCACGCTGGCGCCGGGGACCCAGCTGGTGGAGGCCGAACTGGCCGCGCAGTTCGACGTCTCGCGAGGTCCCGTCCGGGAGGCCATGCAGCGCTTGGTTTCCGAAGGGCTGCTGCACAGCGTGCGGCATCGCGGCATCTTCGTCATCGAACTCAGCCTGGCCGACGTCGTCGACATCTACCGCGCCCGCACCGCGATCGAGGGCGGTGCGCTGGACCTGATCCTGGACGGCCGCCGCGAGATCGCCTACGAGGCCTTGCAATCCAGCGTCGCCGATATGCAGGCCTGTGCCGAACGCGGCGATGCCACCGGCGTCACCGATGCCGACCACGAATTCCATCAGGCGCTGGTCACCAGCGCCGACAGCCCGCGGCTGGTGCGGGCCGCGCGGACACTGCTGATCGAGACCCGGATGTGCCTGGGCGCCCTGCAGACGACCTACACCGACCTCGGTGAGCAGGTCCGCGAACATGTGGCGCTGCGCGAGGCCATCGCCGCCGGCCCGCCGCGCGATGTGCACGAACTGCTCGTCGGGCATATGCGCGACGCGGTCGATCGGCTCCGGGAGCAGATCGGCGAAGGGTAGGTCCGCGCTCAGTCGATGAGCCCGCGCGGGCGCACCACGAAGACCGGCGAGGAGCGCTTGCCCTTCTCCTCGAGCAGGGCGATGGTCCGGCCGTCGGTGGTCGTGGCCGCGTGCACCCCGCGCAGGCCCACCGGGTCCAGCCAGCGCCCGTCGCGCAGCGATTCGGCCTGTTCGGCGTCGATCTCCCGATGCGGAAAGGCAAGGCGCACAGCGGCATCGACGTCGAGATTCAGGCTCGGATCGTCGGCGAGCTGCTCCAGGGTGCGAGCGTGTTCGAGGGTGAAAGGGCCGACCCGGGTGCGCCGCAACGCGGTCAGATGTCCGCCGACCCCCAGCGCGGCGCCGAGATCGCGGGCCAGCGCCCGGATGTAGGTGCCCGAGGAACAGTCGACCTCGACGTCCAGATCGACGAATGTCGTTGCGCCGGTGTCGATATCACGCCGGCCCAGAATGTCGAACCGGGAGACCGTGACCGGCCGGGCCGCCAGTTCCACCTGTTCGCCCGCCCGGGCGCGCGCGTACGCCCGCTCACCGTTGACCTTGATCGCGCTCACCGTCGAGGGCACCTGCTGGATATCGCCGGTGAGCGCGGCGACGGCCGCGGCGATATCGGCGTCGGCGAGATGGCCGGCGGGGATGGTGGCCAGCACCTCACCCTCGGCATCGTCGGTGACGGTGGCCTGGCCGAGGCGAATCGTCGCGGCATAGGACTTGGTGGTCAGGCTCAGCAGGCCCAGCAGTTTGGTGGCGCGCTCGACGCCGAGCACCAGCACGCCGGTGGCCATCGGGTCGAGCGTGCCGGCGTGGCCGATCTTCCTGGTACGCAGGATCTTCCGGCAGCGCGCGACCACGTCGTGGCTGGTCTGCCCACCGTCCTTGTCGATGATCAGCAGACCGCCGAGCGGATCGACGATCGCCTCACGTTCGGCCATCAGCCGGCCACGATCGCGGTCAGGATCAGCCCCTCGGCGACCGTCCAGCGGCCGTCGAACGCGGTCAGCGGCGCACCGCCGTCGAGAGTCTGCCCGGGAACCAGCAGCGCACTGTGGAAGGTGCCCGCGGTGCCGGTGTCGTCGACGGTGAAGGTGATGTGGGCGTCCTCGAAGCCGAGCCAGCGCTGGGTGAGCGGGAACCACGCCTTGTAGGTGGCTTCCTTCGCGCAGAACAGCAGCCGGTCCATATGCAGTCCGGTCGCGGGGATCGCGCCGCGCAGCCAGTCCCGTTCGGCGGGCAGGCTCACCGAGTCCAGCACCCCCTCGGGCAGCGTGTCGTGCGGTTCGGCGTCGATGCCCACCGACCGCCAGCGCAGCCGATGCGCCAGCACCGCCGCTCGGTACCCGTCACAGTGGGTGAGGCTGCCGACGACCCCGCGCGGAAACAGCGGCATCCCGCGCTCGCCCTTGCCGATCGCCGCCGGCGGCTCACCGAGCTGGGCCAGCGCCAGCCGCGCACAGTGCCGGGCGCCGATGAAATCGCGCCGCCGCTTCTCGACCGATTGCGCGATCAGATGTTCCTCACCGGGATGCGGTTTCAGATCCTCCGGATACCGCAACAGCTCCGCCGCGGCCACTCCCGCGGGCAGAATGCTGCCGATGACGCGCGCCTGTTCCTCGATGACCGCCTCCTGAGTCGACCCTGTCTGCGCTACGAGCCTAGCGGTGCGGGCGCTACCCGGACTCGGCCAGCTCCGGGGAAGCCGCAGCGGCCCACCGCAGCAGGCGCACCGGAAAATGGGAGGATCCGTCGGGGTCGAAGGCCGTAGAGTCGCGCGGCATGCCCCATTCGGTCGCTACCGCCACACCTGCCGACGAGCCCCTGCTGTGGGCGATGCTGTTCGAAGCCTCTCACGCGGCCGAACAGAACATGACTTCGGACGAACTGCGCTCGGTGCCCGAACTCGCGCGCTACGTCGAGGGCTGGGGCCGCGCGGGGGATCTCGGGTTCGTCGGCGGGCCGACCGGCGGCGCGGGTGCCGCCTGGCTGCGACTGTTTCCCGCCGACAACCCCGGCTACGGATACGTCGACGACGCGACACCCGAACTCGCGATCGGAGTGGCGCCACAGTTGCGCGGCAGCGGGCTCGGCACCACTCTGCTGCGCCGTCTGCTGACGGATGCCCGGCAGCGCTACGACGCGGTGAGCCTCAGTGTGCGGCAATCCAATCCGGCGCTGCGGCTGTACGAGCGACTCGGTTTCGACATCGTCCCGGGCTCGCATGTGGTCAACCGGGCCGGTACGACGAGCGTGACCATGGTGCATCGCTTCCGCTGAACCGCCGAGCGTCCGCACCGCACACCGACGCCGGGAACAAAGGTGGGTCCATACAGCGGCCGGTCGAGCCCCCCGCTCATTCTGCCCGCAACCGGACCACTGCGGTTCGTTGATATTGGCACTTTTCCTCAGAGGTTCGGAAATATATGGTGCAACCGTACGAGGAAAGAAATAGCGGATCGGGTGGACGGAATCTTATCCAACGCCGCCGAAGCAATTTCGTTCGACCCGGTGCGCGACCGCATTTCGGGTGCCTCGTCAATGGCGGAAAGAGCAGTGTCAGGATATGAATATGGCCGGATCCGAAGAACGGCACGGCGGCAGTGGCAGCAATTGTGACCGGCTTCGCGCCATTACCGCCGAAGTGCTCGAGATGGACGTAGACGGTGTCGATATACGGGCGCATTTCTACGAGGATCTGGGCGCGTCTTCGCTGGAAAAGACCGAAATACTAGCCCGAATCGAACGCGAATTCTCGGTGACGCTTTCGGATGGTTCGATCGCACGGCTCGATTCGCTCGGCGACGCATTGGCGGTCGTCGACAGCTCGGGTGGGGTGCATCGGTGAATCTCGTCGAATTCTTCGTCGGACGACACCTCGACTCGCCCAGAAAAGACGCGCCCGCCTATATCGATTCCGAGCTCGGCGAGATCGGCTACACCGAATTGTACCGCGCTGCAGGCGCATTCGCGGATCTGCTCTCCGGCAACGGAGTCGCGCCGGGCAGCCGGGCCATGGTGTTGGCGGACGACTCGGTCGCCACGGTGGTGGCTGTGCTCGGGCTGTGGTGGCACGGCTGCGCGGCGGTGCCGGTGAATCCGGCGCTGTCGGACAAGGAGATCGGGTTTATCGCGGCCGACAGCGGGGTGAAGTTCGGATACGTCGATGTATCCGGGACGCGCCTGAGCAGACTTGCCGCGGCGCTCCCGGACATCGGCCAGTTCCGGAACCACGTCCGCGAGTTGATACTGCGGCAACGGCGTTCCGGTAAGGCGGCCACGCCGCAGCAGCAGCAGTGGCTGCCCGATCAAGAAGCCTTGGTGCAGTACACCTCCGGCAGCACCGGCGTGCCGAAGGGCGTGGCGCATCGGGCGAGCGCGCTGCAGTGGGTGCCGTCCGGGTTCGGGCGGATAGCCGCGCTGGCACCCGGCGATATTGTGCTCTCGACGGCCAAACTCTCGTTCGCGTACGGGTTCGGCAATTCCCTGTTGCTGCCGCTGCACGCGGGTGCGACGACCGTGCTGCTCAACGGCGGGGTGGACGCCCAGTTCGTCGCCGCGGCGCTGCGGCGCCACCGTCCGACCGTGTTGTTCTCGGTGCCGCGCCTCTACGCGGCTCTGGCCGAATCATTCGACGACCGTGGCAGCAGGCTGCGTTTGGCGGTTTCCGCGGGGGAAGCGCTGCCGGCAGACCTGAGCGAACGGGTGATGCGGCGCCTTGGGGTTCCGCTGGTGAATAGTCTCGGGACGACCGAAGCGCTGTACATCCTGCTGGCAACGAATCCCGCCGAACCGGGTCCCGGCACCATCGGCAGGCCCGTGCCCGGGGTACGGGCCACGGTGCGCGACCAGGACGGCAGGATTCTCGACGGTGACGAGGTGCAGGGCCGCCTGCACGTCGCGGGTCCGTCCGTCGCGGCCGGCTATCTCGACCGACCGGAAGCGACTCGGGAAACCTTCGCCGACGGCGGCGCGTACACCGGCGACATTGTCCGGCGCACCCGCGGCGGCCCGATCTACTACGTCGGCCGCGCCGACGACTTTCTGAATCTCGGCGGCTACAAGGTGGCGCCTGCCGAGATCGAGGGTGTCGTCCGTGCTGTCGTAGGGGTGCGCGATTGCGCCGTGGTAGGGGTGGCGGACGACCACGGGCTGCAGCAGGCAGTGCTTTTCGTCGTCGTTGAGGATGACCGGGAGTCCAGTGCCGTTCGTCGCGCTGTCATCGCCTGTCTGCGTGCCGAGCTCGCGTCGTTGAAGCGCCCCAGCCGCATCGAGCTGGTCGATGCCCTGCCGACGACTTGGACCGGCAAGCTCGCGCGAAACCAGCTTCGGGCGATCGGAGCGCACTGATGTCGTGGGATGTCACCGGGATGGCAGCTGTCGCGTCCATCGGGGAGACGCCCGATGCGATCTTCGAGTCACTGTGCGCACAGCGGAGCGGAATCTCGAAGCTACGCGCGTTCGACGCGGCGAAATACCGGACGTGCCACGCGTATGAGGTCGACGATCGGACTGCAGACGGCGACCGGCCGTTTCGCGCCACCGAGTGGCTGCGCACCGTGATCGAGGCGGCGCTGACCGATGCGGGCCTGGAGGGAACTACCGAGCGGTATCCGGTGGTGGTCGGAACCACCCTGCGGGAACAGCGGTCCGCCGAACTCTGGTGGCGAGAAATCGGCGGAAAGACCGGGGAGGGACTCGATCCCGATCGCCTCGACTTCTCGGCTGCGTTGCGGGACCTTCCCCAGGTCGGGCGGGTGCACACCGTCGCCTGTGCCTGTGCTGCGTCGCTGTATGCGCTGGGCATGGCGACCGACATGATCGAACTGGGCCTCGCCGAGACCGTGGTGGTCGCGGGCACCGACTCGATCACCGAGAGCGCATTCGGGACCATCGATCGCGTTCAGACCAGGACACCGCAGGCGCTGCGTCCGTTCGACGTCGCGCGCGCGGGCATGATCATGGGCGAAGGCGCCGTGGCCGTCGTCGTGAGCCGGGCCGGGGCCGCCACCGCACGACACGTGAGCCTGCTCGGTGTCGGCATGAACTGCGACGCCCGCCATGCCACGGCGCCGGACCGGGAGAGTATCCGCGAGGTCATCGCCGACGCGCACGAACGGGCCGGCATCGACGCCGCCGACGTCGACCTGGTGATGTTGCACGGAAGCGGAACGCAACTCAACGACGCCGTCGAGGCGTCTGTTTTGACCGACGTGTTCGGGGATTCGGCCGCGCCACCGGTGATGACGGCGATCAAGTCGATGACCGGCCATACGCTCGGCGGGTCCGGGTTGTTGAGTCTGATCGTCGCGGCTGTCGCCATGCGCCGCGGATCGGTGCCGCCGATTCTGGGTCTCACCGATCCGATCGCCGAGGCGGGCGGGCTGCACCTGGCTCGCGACGTCGTGCGGGCGGACCTGGCCGTGGCGCAGATCGACGCGTTCGGTTTCGGTGGCATCAATGCGGTCGCCGTCATCGGGAAGGGGACACGGTGACGGGCCGGGCGACGGTGGTCACCGGCGTCGGCCTAGCCGGCCCGGGCCTGCGGGCCGCTGCCGATCTGCTGTCGACAGATCCGGTCGAGCCGGGAGTCGGGCCGTCACCCGATCTCACGGGACGGCACATGCGACACAAGGACCGTGCGTCGCGACTGGCACTGTGCGCGGTCGAGCAGGCGCTCGCCGACGCCGGCCTGGCCGCCGACTCGACCGGTGGCGAGCAGTCGACGACAGCCACCGTCGTCAGCTCCAACTTCGGCAATCTCGACAGCGTCTGCGAGTTCACCGATCGGATCGCCGAGCAATCCACGGCCGCGCTCAGTCCGCTGGGTCTGCCGCACGTGTCGTCCAACGCCATCGCCGGGTGGATCGCGATCCGGCACGGGCTGCGCGGACCGAACATCACCCTGTGCAGCGGGCGGACCAGCGGGTTGGACGCGCTGTTGTGGGCCGCCACGCTCATCGGGGCCGGCCGGGCCGACGCTGCGATCGTCGTCGGTGTCGAACCGGACACCGGACCGGTGCGCAGCTTGCTCGGACCCGGTCGGCGGGTGTTCGACGGAGCCGCGGCGGTGATCCTGGAGTCGGATGCGCACGCGGCGAATCGACAGGCAATCGTCCGGGCACTGATCGGCGCTGATTGCCACAGCGACAGTGTCGACCAGGTGATCGACGCGATCCGCACGGTGGCCCGACCGCCGCGATTGTGGCTCACACCGGCGGATGTCTCGGCGGAGTTCGGCTCGTCGATCCGCATCCTGGATCTGACCCGACGGCTCGGAGAGTGCTCGGGTGCGCTCGGAGTGCTCCAGTGCGTGGCGGCGGTGGCGCAGTTGGACGGCGGCGACCGGAACCCGGTGTACGCCACCTGTGGCGGTCAGCACGGCGGCGAGGCCGTGACCGTACACCTGCGCGCACCGCACGCCGCATCCGCCTCGGTCGGGCGCAGCGTCGGAAACAGCGAACTCGACCCGGAGGAACGATGACAAGGAATATTCCCGAGCGGGTGGACCCGGAGGACCTACGGCAATTGGTGGCGCGCGTGCTGGAAGTGCCTGCGGCCGAAATCAGTGACCACACAAACTTCATCGACGAATGGAACGTCGACTCGCTGCTCGAACTCGAGCTCGCGACCCGTATCGAGCAGCGCTACCGGATAACAATTCCAGACACCGAGGTCGCTTCGCTGACATCGCTGGCGAATGTCCGCGAACTCGTCGACCGCATGCTCGGCGCGGACCCGAATACCTGATCTTGGAGGACCACGTGACCACCCCGGAATCCGTCCGACTGACAAGCGCCGTCGATCCCGCGACCGCGGTCTCGCGGCTGGCCTGCTCCGGCCATTTCAGTGACTACATCGTCTATGAGCGGCCCGGCCGATGGGTGTTCGCAGCCGCCCCGCTCGGTCGGGTCGAACTGGACACCGACGAGCTGCGGGTGAGCACCTCGGCAGGGTCTGCTCGCGAACGCTGGACCGGCAGACCTGTGGACGCGCTGGAGCGGGCGCTCGACTCGCTGCGGGTGACCTGCGGCCCGGGAGCCTCGGGTACCGCCTATGGCTGGATCGCCTTCGAGTTCTGTGCCGATGCGCTCGGCGCGCAACGGCACCTCACCGAGAGAGCCGCTTTGGCGCACGTGATCATTCCGCGAATCGAGGTGACAGTCACCGAATCGGGGGTCGGCGTCGATGGCGCGACCGCTGCCGAAGTCGAGGTGATCGAGCAACTGCTCCTGTCACCGGCCGAGCCACTGCCGACACCGCATCCGGTCGACGTGCGCGCCGATACCTGCGGCTACCGTGCACGTGTGGCGGCGGCCGTCGCGGAGATCGCTGCGGGTGACTATCAGAAGGTGATCCTGTCTCGCCGGGTCGAGCTGCCCTTCCGGGTCGACCTGCCTGCCAGTTACCGCCTGGGCCGGGCACACAACACACCGGCCCGGTCGTTCCTGCTGCGGCTCGGTGGTCTGGCCGCAGCGGGATTCAGCCCGGAGCTGGTGGTGTCGGTCGACGACGAGGGTGTCGTCACCACCGAACCGCTGGCGGGCACCCGGGCGCTGGGGCAGGGCGTCGCGGCAGATCTGGCCGCCCGCAATGACCTGGAATCGGACCCGAAGGAGATCGTGGAACACGCCGTCTCGGTGAAGACATCGTTCGCCGAGATCGCTTCCATCGCCGAACCGGGTACCACGACGGTGGCCGACTTCATGGCGGTTCGCGAGCGCGGCAGCGTCCAGCATCTGGCCTCCACGGTGCGCGGCAGGCTCGCCCGGCACCGGACCCGGTGGGATGCGCTGGACGCGTTGTTCCCGGCGGTCACCGCGTCCGGCATCCCCAAACGGGCGGCTGTCGACGCCGTGTTCCGCCATGACGCCGCCCGCGGACTGTATTCCGGTGCGGTGGTGACACTTTCGGAAAGCGGCTCACTGGAGGCGGCCCTGGTGTTGCGGGCGGTGTACCAGGACGCGGACGCGGCGTGGGTGCGAGCAGGCGCCGGCATCGTTGCTCAGTCGCGGCCGGACCGGGAATTCGAGGAAACCTGTGAGAAGTTGGGCAGCGTCGCCCCGTATCTGGTACCCGCGATCTCCCATGGACCTGGGTCGACTCCGCGATCACCGATGGTGACGGGCAGGCGATCGCACCGCTCCTAGCGTCAGGAATCATCGATTTCGCATTGGCACTGCCGGGTATAGCGGCGAAGTTGCGTCGCCCACGCATGCCTGATTAGTCTCAGGCATGCTCGGCTGGATTCACCCGTGATCGCGCCTTCCTCGATGCCACCACGCGACGCCGAGCGGCTTCGGCGGGCTACCGGCCCTGCTCGTTTTCGGTCGCTGCCCCGCTGTCGAGGCTGACCGTGGATGTGCACGTAACCCTCACCGGCCGAGGAGATCTCGGCGGGCAGATATACCGGCAGATCAAAGCCGCCGTGCTGGACGGGCGGCTGATCCCGGGTCGGCGGTTGCCGCCTTCCCGGGAACTGGCGCGGAGGCTGGCGGTGTCGCGCAATACCGTGACCGGTGCCTACGACCGACTGGTCGCCGAGGGGCTCGCCGAGAGCCGGGTCGGCGCAGGCATTTTCGTACGCGCGACGGTCGCGCGGCAGCGGCATCACCCGGCGGACGCGACATCGGCTGCGGTGGTCCACCCGCAGCCGTTGTGGGCGGATATCAGGGTGCCCGCGCCCGGCTTCTTCACCGACACACCGCCGTACGACCTACGGCCGGGCATTCCGGACGTGCGGTTGTTTCCGTACGAGGCATGGCGGAGGTTGACCTCGCAGGCGTTCCGGACGTCGTCGATCGGCACCGGAATGCCCATCGACCCGGCGGGTCTCCCCGCGCTACGGGCGGCCATCGCCCGCCACATCGGGGTCTCGCGGGCAGTTCAGGTGACTGCGGACGAGATCATCATCACGCAGGGCATCCAGCAGGCGCTGGACCTGGTGGGACGGGTGCTGCTACGGCCGGGCGACCGTGTGGTCATCGAAAACCCGTGCTATCCACTTGTGCGGGAACTGTTTCGCAGCCTCGGGGCAGACGTCGTGGGAGTCGACGTGGACTCGGAGGGCTTGCGGGTCGATCTGCTTCCCGATCGCACGCGGATCGTGTGTGTCACCCCATCGCATCAGTTCCCGCTCGGCGTGCCGATGTCGAGCCGGCGCAGGCGGGCGCTGCTGGACTGGGCGAGTAGTCGCGACGTAGTGGTGATCGAGGACGATTACGACACCGAGTTCCGCTATGGTGGTCGTCCGCTCGAGACGCTGCACAGCATCGACACCGCAGGCCGGGTTATCTACGTGGGAACGTTCTCCAAGGTCATGCTTCCGGTGCTCCGGATCGGTTTCGTCGCCGCTCCCGCGCCGCTGTTCGCGGCACTGCGCGCCGCGAAGTACGTGACCGACTGGCATTCGCCGCAGCCTGCTCAGGTCGCTCTTCTCGGCTTCATCGAAGAAGGCATGCTGGCCAAACACATCCGGCGGATGCGCCGGGAGTACCAGGCCCGCCATGAGCGGATAGTCGAACTGTTGAGCACACGCTTCGCCGACTTGCTGACCGTTATTCCGTCGGCGGTGGGCCTACACGTATCGGCGTGGACCCAGCCCGGCGTCGACGCGGCTGCCGTCGCCGCCCGCGCGCGGACGGACGGCGTCGGCATCTTTCCGATATCCCGGTATCGCATGAGCGACGGTCCCGACGGCCTTATCGTCGGATACGGGGCCATCGCCACAACCGACGTCGACCACGCGCTCGACTTGCTGCGCACCGCGCTGGAGAGGAACAGGCAACCGCGCAGCGAAACCGGGACTGCCACGTGTAGCGGCGATTTCACAGTGGGCTGCGGCCGCGCGGGCAACTGATGTGCAGAGCGCGGGGGTATCCACACGCCGCAGGTTGGCCCAGCGCAGTTCGACGATATTGGCTCTTTGTCGCGGAGCCGGCCGCCGATAGCGTTCAACCCCAAACCTCAACGGGCAGAAGGCACTTCTGTCCAAGCTCTCGGCGGAAGCAGACTGTGAAGATCATCGAGGCGCCTGAAATAGGTCCGACGCCCGCCCTCGACGAGGCGTGGACCTTCTATCGTGAAACGTTCACCGAGATCAATGCAATGGCGGCGCAGCGCCATCTCATGCGCCGTGACGAGTTCATCGACGTCATGGGTGATGAGCGGATCGTCAAGTACCTACTGACCGACGATGACAACACCATCGTCGGGCTCGGTGTGTCGACGAACGACTTGGAAGCGTGGCCGCTGATCTCGCCCGCCTATTTCCGACGGATCTATCCGGCCCACTTTGCGGCCCGCACGCTGTGGTACATCGGTTTCATCGGTGTCCGGCCCGACCTGCGCGGCGGCTTCGCAGCCATGCTGGAGGCCATGTCCGCCCCGCAGCGCGACGCCGGTGGCATCGCGCTCATGGACTACTGCGCGTTCAATGTCGACGAGAAGGCCGTGCTCGCGTCCTCGCTGCGAATTCTGGGGCGCTACAGCGAGCCGAGGTTGCGGACACTCGACACACAGACATTCGTCGCTTATGAATTCGGGGAGCGTTGATGGCGCGCCGATGGCGGCACGACAGCGCCGGCCCGATGACCTTCGGGATGGAACTGATCCTGGACCTGGGTGGCTGCGCCCCGGAGGGGATCAGCGACGCCGAGGCCATCAGGGGATACGCTCGAGAATTGGTCAAGCTGATCGAGATGAAGCCCTTCGGCGAGCCGATAATCGAGCACTTCGGCCACGACGATCCGGTCACCTCCGGCTACACCTTGGTGCAGTTGATCGAGACCTCCAGCATCGTAGGGCATTTCAGCGAGAAACTCGGGCGCGCCTATCTGAACATCTTCTCCTGCCGCCGCTTCGACTCCGAACTCGCGCTGCGGTTCAGCGCGGACTGGTTCGGCTCGGACGAGATTCGGCAAACTCTCATCATCCGGTAGTGCGGGGCGGAAGACGCACGTCAATTGTTGTACCGGCCGGCGAATACGTCTCCGGGAATGCTGGTCGCATGTGCAACGAGGTGCCGAGAATCCACTGTGTGACGTGGTGACGCGCCGTCCCGCGCACGCCGCTGCGGCTCGTCACCGCAGGTCGGCGCGCACGCCGCGCGGTCAGCGCACGCCGCGGCGGCGGTCGGCGAGGCGGCGCATCTCCTCGGCGGCCGCCCGCATCTCGGGGGTGATCTTGAAGTGGCCGCCCCATTCGTTCAGGTCGTCCGGCCCGTATTCGGGGGCGGGCAGGATCTGGCGCAGGAGCTTGTCCGGCAGGCCGCGACGCTGCCATTCGCGCGGATAGCCGAGCGAGACCTCTTCGAACCGGACACCGTCGTAGAAGGTGGTGCGCGGGATGTGCAGGTGGCCGTAGACCGAGCACACCACGTTGTAGCGGGTGTGCCAGTCGGCGGTGTCCTCGGTCCCGCACCACAGCGAGAACTCCGGATAGAACAGCATCCGGGTGGGTTCGCGCAGCATCGGGAAATGGTTGATCAGCACCACCGCGGTATCGGGTTCCAGCGCGTCGAGCCGGCGCCTGCTGTACTGGACGCGAGCCCGGCACCAGGCGTCGCGCGTCAGGTAGGGGTCGCTGGCCAGCAGGAATTCGTCGGTGGCGACCACATTGCGGTCCCGGGCGATGGCCAGCGCCTCGGCCTTGGTGTACGCCCCCTCGGGCATCCACGAATAGTCGTAGAGGATGAACAGCGGCGCGATCGTCACCCGCCCGCCGTACTGTTCGGCGCCCGCGCCCTCCCAGACCGGGAATTCGTCCTCCGGGGTCACCACATCGAGGTCGCGGCACAGCGCGACCAGGTAGTCGTAGCGGGGGGCGCCCTTGATCTGCACGGGATCCTTGGTCGTGGTCCACAATTCGTGATTGCCCGGGACCCAGATCACCTTGGCGAAGCGTTCCCGCAGGGTGCGCAGCGCCCAGCGGATGTCGTCGGTCTTCTCCCCCACGTCGCCGGCGACGATCAGCCAGTCCTCGGGCGAATCCGCGCGGATCTGCTCGACCACCGGTTTGTTCCCCTGATGACCGACATGGATATCGCTCACCGCCATCAACTTAGGAATCACCGTTCCACCATCCCATGATCATCGTGATGCGAGCACACCCGACCCTCGCGTGCGGACATACCCGGCGCCGCGTATTTCGCACACCGTCCGCGGTGCGCACGTCGGCGGCCGGGTACCGATACGCTTCCGGATACGACGTCGTGGTGTTCGGTCATACCGACCGCGGGATCTCACTGCCGACTCGAGCCCAGCGCCCCGACAGCGCCCGCCAGCTCACCGCGATCAGGCGCAGCAGGATGAAGGCACTCAGCCCGGACCAGATCCCGGCGATACCCCAGTCGAAGCTCAGCGACAGCCAGATCGCGGGCAGGAATCCCAGCAGCGCCGCGGCCATCGTGGTGGTGCGCAGATACGAGGCGTCGCCCGCGCCCAGCAGCACGCCGTCGAGGGCGAAGACCACCCCGGCGGCGGGAATGAGGGGCACGAAGAACCACCAGATCACATGCACGCGGTCCAGGACCGCCGGATCGTCGGTGAAAACCTGGGGGACGACGGCGTATCCGGCGGCGAAGATCACGGCGAGCACCACCGCGAACAGGGTGGACCACACCGTGATCCGGCGGGCCAGCACGCGCGCGCCGGATGCGTCGCCGGAGCCCAGCGCCGCACCGGTGAGAGTCTGCGCCGCGATGGCCAGCGAATCGAGGGTCAGGGCAAGGAAATTCCACAGCTGCAGCACGAGTTGGTGTGCCGCCACCGAAGCGGCGCCGAACCGGGCGGCGACCGCACCGGCACAGACGAAACAGGCTTGGAACGCCAGACTCCGGACGATCAGATCCCGGCCGAGCACCAACTGCGCCCGCATGACTCGCGGATGGGGCCGCAGCGGCACCCGCCGGCGCACCAGCGCGGCCACGAACAGCCCGGCCGAGACGACCTGCCCGGCCACATTGGCCACGGCCGATCCGGCCAGTTCCATCCGGGGCGCCCCCAGCAGGCCGTGCACCAGCAGCGGGCACAGCAGTGCCGAAACAACCAGTCCCGCAATCACATACACCAGCGGACGCCGCGTCTGCTGCACCCCGCGCAACCAGCCGTTACCGGCCATGGTGAGCAGGATCAACGGGACTCCGAACAGCGCGATCCGCAACCAGCGCAACGCCTCGTCCGCGATATCGGCGCCGCCCGCGATCACATCCACGACGGGTCGTGCGAACACCTGCAGCACAACGACGATCGCCAATCCGACGGCCACCGCGAGCCAACTCGCCTGCACCCCTTCGGCAACCGCGCCTCGTTCATCACCGGCGCCGTGGCGGCGCGCGGAGCGAGCGGTGGTCCCGTAACTCAGGAACGTCAGCTGCGTGCTGACCTGACCGAGTATCAGGCCACCCACGGCGAGTCCCGCGAGCGCCAGCGCTCCCAGCCGGCCCACCACCGCCATATCGAAGAGAAGGTAGATCGGTTCGGCGACAAGCACTCCCAGCGTGGGGATCGCGATGCCGAGGATGCGCCGCGGACCCGCATCGTGGCGCGCGGCGCCGGCAACGGCCGTGACACCGTCTTCGGGATGTGTCTCGACCATGCCGTCAGGCCCGGCCCCGGCGACCGCGGCGAACGTCCGCGGAGACCGCTACCGGCCACCCGCCGCGTCTCATGCTCAGCTCTCACGGCCGGGGGCCAATTCCGCGAGCAGATCAGCAACCACGTCTTCGGACGTCCCGTATGTCGTATAGCCGGCGGCGTAGCGGTGGCCACCACCGCCCAGACCGGTCGCGACTCGGGCGACGTCGACGGCATCGCCGGTGCCTACACCGCTGTCGCGCGAGCGCAGCGATACCGTCCAGCAGCCGGCGTCGGTGCGGGACTGTTTGAATACCGCCGCCACATCCGCCTCGGCGGTGGTGCGGACGACGTCGATGACGCTTTCCACCTCTTCCGACCGCAATCCGTAGGAGTCGTCGCTGCGGACGAAGGCGTAGACCAGTCCGGCGCCGCCGGCCGCCCGCGGTTCCAGTCGCGCCGATCCGAGCACCCGCGACAACATCGGCAACCAGCCGAAGGGATGGGTGTCCATCAGTGTGCGAGTGATTCCCGCGCCGTCGATTCCGGTGGACAGCAAACGATCGGCTAGCAAATGGGTGCCCGGACCGCCCCAGCGGAAGCACCCGGTATCGGTGACCAGACCGGCGAACAGGCAGTGCGCGATGTCCCGGTCGATCTCCTCACCCCAGGCGTCGAACAGCCGCGCCAGCACACTGGTGGTGGACTCCGCGGTCTCGTCGATCAGGTTCACATCACCGAAGCGGGTGTTGGAGCGATGGTGGTCGATCACCACAGTGGTTGCGGCGCCGTCGATTCGGTCCGCGAGCGCACCCAGGCGCCCGACGCTGCCGCAGTCGACGGTGACCAGCAGGTCCACTCGCTCCGCCACCTGTGCGGGGGGCACCAGAAACTCCACGCCGGGCAGCGAGCGCATCGATGCCGGGAGTTCGGCCGGCTCGGCGAAGGACACCTGCACCGGCACACCGCGCCGATGCAGCACCTGCGCCAGTGCCAGTCCGCTGCCGACGGTATCGGCGTCCGGCTGCACATGACACAGCACGGTCACCGATCGCGCGGCCGCCAATACCTCGACGGCCGCGGCCGGATCCGCCGACGACGTCACAGCTGTCATTTCAAGCTCGATTCTCCGGCGCTCGACTCACCGGCGACAGAACCGGGGAACCGCCTCGCGAGCCCCGCCCGTCCACCGCGTCGACCGCCGTCGCGGTCAGTCTTCCTCGTCGGGGTCGGGTTTGTAGGGATCGGCGTCGCCGGCATGGGTGGCGTTGGCCGCGACCTGTGCCACCTTCTCGTCGGCCGCACGGGCCTTCGCCAGCAGCTGTTCCATCTCGCGCGCCGCATCCGGCACCGTGTCGAGGACGAAACTCAGCGACGGCGTGAACTTGATCCCGGTGGCCGCGCCCACCTTGGACCGCAGCACACCCTTGGCCTTTTCCAGTCCGGCCGCGGCGCCCGCGAAATCCGGTTCGGCGGCGAGGGTTTCACCCATCACCGTGTAATAGACGGTCGCCTCCCGCAGATCACCGGTCACCTTGGCATCGGTGACGGTGACGAAACGCAGCCGCGGATCCTTGATCTCGTATTCGATCGCCGTCCCGACGATCGAGACGATCCGCTTCGCGAGTCGGCGTGCCCTGGCCTGATCCACCATGGCGGGCCCTCCTCACTTGTCATTCAGTCTTCGGGTCCGAAGATGCGGCGGCGTACTGCCAGCAACTGTAACTCCGGACGGGCCGCCACGTGGCGTTCACACTTGTCCAGCACCGCTGTGAGATGTCCCATCTCGGAGCTGACCAGTGCGACGCCCAACTGTGAACGGCGGTATTGATCGTGATCTCCGCCCTCGACCGCGCTGACGCCGAAGCGCTGCAGTTCGGCCAGTATCGGGCGGATCACCGACCGCTTTTCCTTCAACGAGTGCACATCGCCGAGCAGGATGTCGAACTCCAGCGCACCGACGAACAACGGCTCACCTCTTCACGTGTCGCGACACAGCGCCCGGCGAAGAGAACGTCACGTCCGGTCAATGCCTGCACCGAACGTGACGTTCGTTCACTGTGGGCGACTCAGTCGCGCGGCTTCTCCCGAAGCTCGTAGGCCTCGATGATGTCGCCTTCCTTGATGTCGTTGTAGCCCAACGTCATACCGCATTCGAAGCCCTCGCGGACCTCGGTGGCGTCGTCCTTCTCCCGGCGCAGCGATTGGATCGTCGTATCGGCGATCACCACACTGTCGCGCAGCAGACGGGCCTTGGCGTTGCGCTTGACCGTCCCGGAGGTGATCATGCAGCCCGCGATGTTGCCGAACTTCGAGGAGCGGAACACCGCGCGGATCTCGGCGCGACCCAGTTCGGCCTCTTCGTAGATCGGCTTGAGCATGCCCTTGAGGGCCTTCTCGATCTCGTCGATGGCCTGGTAGATCACCGAGTAGTAGCGGATGTCCACACCCTCGCGGTTGGCGAGTTCGGTGGCCTTGCCCTCGGCCCGGACGTTGAACCCGATAATGATCGCGTTCGACGCCGAGGCCAGGTTGACGTTGGTCTCGGTGACACCACCGACACCGCGGTCGATGACCCGCAGCCGGACCTCGTCGCTGATCTCGATGCCGAGCAGCGCCTCTTCCAGGGCCTCGACCGTACCGGAGTTGTCGCCCTTGAGGATCAGGTTGAGCTCCGAGGTCTCCTTCAGAGCGGCATCCAGATCTTCCAGGCTGATCCGCTTGCGGCTGCGCGCGGCCAGAGCGTTGCGCTTGCGCGCATTGCGCCGGTCGGCGATCTGGCGGGCGATGCGGTCCTCCTCGACGACGAGCAGGTTGTCGCCCGCGCCCGGCACCGAGGTGAAACCGATGACCTGCACCGGACGCGACGGCAGCGCCGCGTCCACGTCCTCGCCGTGTTCGTCGACCATGCGGCGGACGCGGCCGTAGGCGTCACCCGCCACGATCGAGTCGCCGACGCGCAAGGTACCGCGCTGCACCAGCACGGTGGCCACCGGACCACGGCCGCGGTCCAGATGCGCCTCGATGGCGACACCCTGGGCGTCCATATCCGGGTTGGCCCGCAGGTCCAGTGCGGCGTCCGCGGTCAGCACCACGGCCTCGAGCAGGGCTTCGATATTGGTGCCCTGACGCGCCGAGATGTTGACGAACATGGTGTCGCCGCCGTACTCCTCGGCCACCAGGTTGTATTCGGTGAGCTGCTGGCGGACCTTCTCCGGGTTCGCGCCTTCCTTGTCGATCTTGTTGACCGCCACCACGATCGGCACATCCGCGGCCTGCGCGTGGTTGATGGCCTCCACCGTCTGCGGCATGACGCCGTCGTCGGCGGCGACCACCAGGATCGCGATGTCGGTGGCCTTGGCACCACGGGCACGCATGGCGGTGAACGCCTCGTGACCCGGGGTGTCGATGAAGGTGATCAGGCGCTCTTCGTCGTTGACGTTGGTGAGGACCTGGTAGGCGCCGATGTGCTGGGTGATACCGCCGGCCTCGCCCTCGCGGACGTTGGTCTTGCGGATCGTATCCAGCAGTCGGGTCTTACCGTGGTCGACGTGACCCATGACGGTCACGACCGGCGGGCGGACCTGCAGGTCGCCCTCGTCGCCCTCGTCCTCGCCGTAGCTGAGGTCGAAGCTCTCCAGCAGCTCGCGGTCCTCGTCCTCGGGCGAGACCACGTGCACGACGTAGTTCATCTCGCCGCCGAGCAGCTCGAAGATCTCGTCGTTGACCGACTGGGTCGCGGTGACCATCTCACCGAGGTTGAACAGCACCTGCACCAGCGAGGCCGGGTTGGCGTTGATCTTCTCGGCGAAGTCCGACAGCGACGCGCCGCGGGCGAGACGGATGATCTCGCCGTTGCCGCGCGGCAGCCGCACGCCACCGACCGACGGTGCCTGCATGTTCTCGTATTCGGCGCGTTTCGCCCGCTTCGACTTGCGGCCCTTGCGGGGGGCGCCACCGGGACGGCCGAAGGCACCCGCGGCACCGCCGCGACCGCCGCCACCACCCGGACGGCCACCGCCGCCACCGGGACGACCGCGGAAACCACCGGCCACGGGCGCACCCGCGCCACCGCCGCCACCGGCACCGCCGCCACCGCGGTAGTTACCGCCGCCGCCACCGCCGGGACGACCGCCACCGCCACCCGGCGCACCGCCGGGACGACCCGGACGACCCGCCGACGGGCCCGGACGGGCCGCACGAGCGGGCATCGCACCCGGATTCGGCCGGGGCGGCATCGAGCCGGGAGACGGACGCGGGCCACCGGGACGGGGACCGCCCTGGCCTGCGGCCGGACGCGGCGCACCCTGACCCGGGCCCGGACGCGGGCCACCCTGGCCGGGGCGCGGACCGCCCTGACCCGGACGCGGCGCACCCTGACCGGGCCCCGGACGCGGGCCGGGAGCTGGACGCGGCGCCGGGCGCTCGGGCGCCGAGGAGAACGGATTGTTGCCCACCCGCGGGGTCTTCGGACCGGGCTTGGGACCGGGCGTCGCCGGACGCGGCGCACCCTGCTGTCCACCCGGTGTGCGCGGCTGACCGGGACGCGGCGCGCCCTGGGCCGGACGGGCACCGGGCTGCTGCGCCGGAGCCGACGGGGCGGACGCCGACGGCGCCGCACCGGCGGAGGCCGCGGGAGCGGCCGGCTTCGGACCGGGCCTGACGGCCGGACCGGGCTTCACCGCATCGGGACGCGCTGCCGCCGCGGGGGTTTCGGCCACGGGGGCCGAATCAGCCTGCGCCGCAGCCGGAGCCGGACGCGGGCCGGGACGCGGACCCGGGGTCGCGCCACCGGCCGGCTTGGCGGCCGGACGTGCCTGGGCGGGACCGGGTTTCGCGGAGGATTTCGCGGAGCCGTTGGACGGGGCGGACTTCGCCGCGAACGACTCCCGCAGCCGACGCGCGACGGGTGCCTCCACCGTCGACGACGCCGACTTCACGAACTCGCCCTGCTCCTTGAGCGTTGCGAGTAGTTCTTTGCTCGTGACACCGAGTTCTTTAGCCAACTCGTGCACGCGGGCCTTGCCTGCCACTGCTCTCCTCACTGAGAGGTCGAGCGCGACAGTCTCTTGCTCCCCGTTCAGGGGTCAGGACGCCCGCACGACCTCGGGTTATCTTCGATGGCCGTTCATCGTTGGTACTTCACGGTGTGCTCATGAGTGCTCGTGCCTGTTCTCGACGTAGTGCTCCAGGGCTGAGATATCCAGTTTTCCGGACACTCGTAGCGCTCTGCCGAACGCTCGGCGCCGCTCTGCCATGCTCAGACAAGCCGAAACGGGGTGCAACCAGGCACCCCTCCCGGGAAGTCTGCGCCGCGGATCGGGAACGATCGCGACGACGGCGTCCCTGTCGGGAGCGCTGCCGGGCGATTGCGCCACGACCCGCAACAGATCGGCGGCCAGCTCGCGTTTCCGGCATCCGACACAGGTCCGGACCGGGCCGGGAATTCGGGTTTTCACCCGAGCACCGACCTGGGCGGAAAGTGCGGATACCGAAGACTCGCGCTGAGCCTGTGTCCACTGTACCGCTGCCATGTCCCGATCTCCGCATCCAGCCCCTCGTTGACCCCCGCACTCGCACTGCCGTCTCGCTGCGGCCTACCCGTGCTGGGCGTGCGGCCGCTGCGATCCGGCCACGTCGGGGGCGGCGTCGGAGCGGATATCGATGCGCCAACCGGTCAATCGCGCGGCCAACCGGGCGTTCTGACCTTCCTTGCCGATCGCCAGCGACAGCTGGAAATCGGGGACCACGACCCGGGCGGCACGAGCCTCCGGATCGACGATCGTGACCGAGACAACCTTCGACGGGCTCAGTGCATTCCCGACGAAGGCGGCCGGATCCTCGGCCCAGTCGATGATGTCGATCTTCTCGCCCGCCAGCTCGCTCATCACGTTGCGCACCCGCTGGCCCATCGGGCCGATGCACGCGCCCTTGGCGTTCACCCCGGGCACCGTGGAGCGCACCGCGATCTTGGAGCGGTGGCCGGCCTCGCGGGCTACGGCGACGATCTCCACCGAACCGTCGGCGATCTCGGGCACCTCGAGCGCGAACAGCCGGCGCACCAGATTCGGGTGGGTGCGCGAGAGCGTGATCTGCGGGCCGCGCGCGCCCCGGGAGACGCCGTAGACGTAGCACTTGATGCGATCGCCGTGCTCGTAGGTCTCGCCGGGTACCTGCTCGGCCGGGGGGATCAGGCCCTCGGCGCCGCTGGCCTCGCTGCCGATGCGCACCACGACCGTGCCGCGGGCGTTCATCCGGGCATCGCGCTGGACGACGCCGCCGACGATATCGCCCTCGTGGGTCGAGAACTCACCGAAGGATTTCTCGTTCTCGGCGTCGCGCAGACGCTGCAGCACCACCTGGCGGGCGGTGGTGGCGGCGATGCGGCCGAAGCCCTCCGGGGTGTCGTCCCATTCGGAGACGACATTGCCGTCGGCATCGGTCTCGGTGGCCATCACCCGCACCACGCCGGTCTTCTGATTGATGTCGATGCGTGCGTTGGGCTCGTGGCCCTCGGTGTGCCGATAGGCGGTCAGCAGAGCCGACTCGATCGCGGAGAGCACTGTCTCCATCGAGATTCCCTTATCGGCGACGATCGCACGCAGGGCTTCGATTTCGATGTTCATTCCACGATCCCTTCGGTCGGCGCAACTTCTGTGTGTTCTCCCCGGGCGGCGTGTTCTCCCCCGGCGGCGGATGCGGCCGGATCGACGGCCTGATCGGTGGCGCCCGGTTCCGGGCGGCCCGCGGCCACACCCCCGGCCAGTTCCATTTCCGCCGCACCGGGTGGGGAGAACTCCACCTGGACGACCGCGGATTCGATATCCGCCAGCGTCACGCTCACCCGGCGGGGCGCGCGCTTACCGCCCAGCACCAGGGCCACGTCGGTGTCGGTGCTCGCGCCGACGCGGGCGTCGAAGGTGGACGCGCCCTCGGGGGCCTGCGCGCCCGGCCGCATCCGCACCCGCACCTTGCGGCCGCGAGCCCGTCGCCAGTGGCGCGGGGCGGTCAGCGGGCGGTCGACACCCGGAGTGGTGACTTCCAGCAGATAGGGGGTTTCGCCGAGATCGGCGGCGTCGTCGAGCACTTCCGAGATCTCGGAACTGACTTCCGCGATCGTGTCCAGATCGACGGTCTCGTCGCCGTCGACAGTCACCGTCACCCGCGCCTGCGGCCCGCCCGCGGCCGTGATGTGCACGCCCTCGAGGTCGAGCCCTCGGCGTTCGACGAGCCCAGCAACGAGCTGGCTCACCCTTTCCTCGGTCGGCATCGGCATATGGGGCGGCTCCTGGTTCAGTTGTGACGCGGTATTGGTCCTGGTACGGCATGGTCGGCGCGCATGTCCCGCGGATTGTTCCGCCGGAGGTCTAGCGTAACGCGCTGCAAGAGTGTAAAGGACCAGCCAACCCGGTCGAGTCGGCCCGGGTGGGGTTCTGCTGCGCGCCCACGGTCCGCCGGAGGGTCTCGGGTGCGCCGGAACGGAGCGGCCGCCCCGCCCCAGCGCGTCCGTCCGGAAGCATCCCTCGGCGGGTCCGCCGGCGACGCGCGGGCGTGCACCGCCGGTGTCACCCGGGCTCAGCAGGGCGGACGGACGACCGGCCCGGCCGCGAACGAGCGCGAGCGAGGCATGTCGGCGGGCTGGGCGCGAGGGCGCGTGATGATCACTGGCACGATGTAGGCGTGCCCAGCCGTCTCGATGTGATTCCGGTGCCGCCGGATCGGACCGTTCCCCCACGCCTCGACCGCCGCTCGCTGTTGCGCTCGGCCGGAGGTGGCGTGGTCGCGCTCGTCGCCGTGAGTGCGGTCGCGGCCTGTTCGGACGACAAGCCGTCGGTACCGGATGTGCTTGTGTCGCAGGAGGAATCGGCGCGTACGGACGCCGTGTGGGCGAAGGCGGCCATCGCCGCCGCACCGGAGCACACCGCCGCGCTGACCGTCGTCGCCGCCCAGCGCGCCCAGCACGCCGACGCGCTGCGCACCGAAATCGACCGCGCGGTAGGCGTATACGGCGACGGCACCAAGCCGAAGTCCGCGACTCCCCCCGTCGCCGAACCGCCCGCCCCCACCCCACCGCCGAGCGTCGCCGCGCTGCGGGCCCGGCTGACGGACTCCCAGCACTCCGCGGCCGAGCTGGCCGCGACCCTGTCCGGATATCGCGCCGGCCTGCTCGCCTCGATCAGTGCCTGCTGCGGCGCCCACGTGGCGGTGGTGCCGGCGTGAGCGGTCAGGCGCGCAGGCAGCAGCGCAGCGTCACCACGCAGCGCCCCGCACACGCCGGAAAGGACACAGCGTGAGTACCGATCAGCAGGCACTGCTCGATGCGCTGAACGCCGAATACACCGCGGTCTACGCCTACGGCCTCATCGCGGCCTACGCGTCTCCGGAGCGCGCGAAGGTCGTCGCCGAGTTCACCGCGGCCCACCGTGCCCGCCGCGACGCCACCGTCGACGCACTGAAGGCGGCCGGTGCGAGTGTTCCGGCGCCCGCCGCCGCCTACACCCCGCCGTTTCCGGTCGACGATCCCATCCCGGCGGCCAAACTCGCCGTCACCGTGGAGACCGACGCGGCGGTGGCCTGGCGCGCGGTTGTGGAACACTCCACCACCCCGGATCGCCGCCGCATCGGCATCGAGGCCCTCACCGAATGCGCCGTCCGCCTGGCCACCTGGCAGTCGATTCTGGGCGTGAATCCCGCGACCACACCGTTCCCGGGCCAGCCCTGAGCCCGAGCAGCGGCCTGAACACCGGTAGGTCCTGCCTTCCGTTGCCGTAGCGCGGGTCGCCGGCCGGATGCACCCGGTCGCAGCGACCGGGTGCACTCGGGCGATCAGCCGCGAATCTTCGCGAGCACGGTATCGACGGCCGCGTCCGCCGGGATGTCCTCGGATTCGCCGGTGAAGCGGTTACGCAGCTCCACCTTGCCGTCCGCCCAGCCCCGGCCGATGACGAGAACCCAAGGCATGCCGAGCAATTCGGCATCCTTGAACTTGACGCCGGGTGAGGCGGTGCGGTCGTCGAACAGGACGTCCACGCCCTGGGCGTCCAGACCGGCGACGACCTCTTCGGCGCCGGTGCGGGCCGCCTCGTCCTTGTTGGCGATGACGACGTGCACATCGAAGGGGGCGACCTCGGCCGGCCAGCGCAGCCCCTTCTCGTCGTGCATCTGCTCCGCGATCACCGCGACCATCCGGGAGACGCCGACCCCGTAGGAACCCTGGACGAGCCGGACCGGTTTGCCGTTCTCACCGAGCACATCCACCTCGAAGGCGTCGGTGTACTTGTAGCCGAGCTGGAAGATGTGCGCGATCTCGATACCGCGCGCCGAGTGCAGCACACCGCGGCCGTCGGGCGAGGGGTCGCCGTCGCGCACCTCGGCGGCCTCGATCGTGCCGTCGGGGGTGAAATCGCGGCCCGCCACGAGTCCCACGACATGTTTGCCGGAGGCATCGGCGCCGGTGATCCACGACGTGCCGGTCACCACGCGCGGGTCGACGAGATAGCGAACACCGTTGTCCAGCAGCGCCTTCGGGCCGATGTATCCCTTCACCAGGAACGGATTGGCGGCGAAGTCCTCGTCGGTGAGCAATTCCACCTCGGCGGGCTCGAGACTCGCGCCCAGCCGCTTGGCGTCGACCTCGCGGTCACCGGGCACGCCGATGCCGACGATCTCGGATTTGCCGTCGGGGTGGCGCAGCTTCACCATGACGTTCTTGAGCGTGTCGGCGGCGGTCACCGGGCGGCCGTACCGTTCGGCGATACCGGCGTCGTTGGCCCAGTCGACCAGGGACGCGATGGTCGGCGTGCCCGGCGTGTCGTGCACGACGGCGGCCGGCTGCCCCTCGATCGGGATCTCCGGCGGCGCGGGCGTCACCACGGCCTCCACATTGGCCGCGTATCCCGATTCGCGGCAGGTCACGTAGGTGTCCTCGCCGATCGGGCTGCTGGCCAGGAATTCTTCCGAGGCGCTGCCGCCCATCGCGCCGGAGGTGGCGGCGACGATCACGTATTCGATCCCGAGCCGGGCGAACATCCGCTGATATGCCTGGCGGTGTGCGGCATAGCTGGCCTTCAGGCCGTCCTCGTCCAGATCGAAGGAGTACGAGTCCTTCATGACGAATTCGCGTCCGCGCAGAATTCCGGCGCGCGGCCGTTCCTCGTCGCGGTATTTGGTCTGAATCTGGTAGAGCGTGACCGGCAGATCCTTGTAGGAGTTGTATTCACCCTTGACCGTCAGGGCGAACAATTCCTCGTGGGTGGGTCCGAGCAGCATGTCGGCTCCCTTGCGGTCCTGCAGGCGGAAAAGGCTGTCGCCGTATTCGGTCCAGCGGTTGGTGGTTTCGTACGGCTCGCGTGGCAGCAGCGCGGGCAGCGAAATCTCCTGGCCGCCGATCGCGTCCATCTCCTGGCGCACCACGTCCTCGATCTTGCGCAGCACCTTCAAACCCAGCGGCAACCACGAATAGACGCCCGGCGCGATCCGGCGCACATATCCGGCGCGGACCAGAAGTTTGTGGCTGGGCACCTCGGCGTCGGCGGGATCGTCGCGCAGGGTGCGCAGGAACAGGTGCGAGAGACGGGTGATCACGGATGCACAGACTAGCCGCTGCTGCGTGGATGCCTGCAGGGCATTACCGTATCGGCTCGTGCTGGTGATTCTGCCTCCTTCCGAAACCAAGTCCGACGGCGGAAATCTCGGTCCGCTCGATCTGGATTCCCTATGGTTACCGCAGCTCACCGCGATGCGGGACAAGCTGATCACCGAGCTGATCGAATTGTCCGCGAACCCGGAGGCGGCACGGGTGGCATTGGGTCTGGGAAAGGCGACCGGCGCGGGCGCGGAAGGTTTGCAGACCGCGCTCGCCCGCAACGCGACGCTGCGGACCGCCGCGACCGCACCGGCGCTGCGGCGCTACACCGGCGTGCTCTACGACGCGCTCGACGCCGGTTCGCTGACCAAGACGCAGCGCGCTCGCGCCGAGGCGCGGCTGGCGATCGGCTCGGCGCTGTTCGGGATCGTGCACGCGGGGGATGCGATTCCGGGGTATCGGCTGTCGGGCGGTTCGAAACTGCCGGGCCTGCCGACGCTGGCCTCGTTGTGGAAACCGGTGCTGGCCCCGGCATTGCGGGAGGCGACGGCCGGTCAGCTGGTCGTCGACCTCCGTTCGGGGACCTATCAGCAATTGGGGCGGCTGCCCGGCGCGGTGACCGCGACCGTACTGACCGAACGCCCGGACGGCAGCCGCACGGTGGTGAGTCATTTCAACAAGCATCACAAGGGGCTGCTGGCACGGGCCCTGGTGTCGACTCGCGCCGAGCCCGGCGATATCCGCGCACTGGCGCGGATCGCCGAAAAGGCCGGGCTGCGTGTGGAAATCGCGTCGTCGAGCGAACTGCTGGTCCTCACGTGAGTGAATTCTCGGTGACCGCCGACGTAATTCGAGCCGAATAGCGCCTGCCCAGCCACGGGAACAATCGCCGGAAAATACCCCTCCACCAGCGCATTTCATCGTCATCGGGCCGAAACACGGTGGCACGGAACGGGCATTCTGGCTCGCTATCGTAATTTCCGGCGCGGCCGGCCGACCGCTGCCGTTGGGATGCGATTGGGCGAGGAGTTCGGCGTGGGTGACGCCACCGACCGTGAAGAAAAGGCACTGCGTCAGTTGACCGATCGGCTGGTCGGCCATTACGGCAGCAGCCATTCCCCGGAATTGGTAGAGGAAATGGTCGGCCAGGTGCGCCGTCGCTTCGACGGCCACGCCGTCCGCGATTTCGTGCCGATTCTGGTGGAACGCATCGTGCGCCGCGAATTGCAGCACACCCCACCGCAGCCCAAGGCCGACGACCGTTCGCACGAACTCGACTACGCGGATGCGCCGGTTGTTCCGGAGCGGGTGTCGGCGCCCTCGATCGAGGGGGACGCCACCGACGCCGCGCCCACCGAAGTCGCGCCTACCGACACCGCGCCTGCGCCTACCGACACCGCGCCTGCGCCTACCGACACCGCGCCTGCGCCTACCGAAGTCGCGCCTGCGCCCGCCGATGACGCGCCCGCGCCCGCCGACGCGACCTCCGCGCCCGCCGACGCCGCGTCTGCCGATGACATGCCCGCGCCCGTCGATCACGTCCCGAGCGCCGTCGCGGAATCGGCGACCCAAACCGTCGCGGAAGACGCCGGTGCCTCGGAACCCGCACCCGGCGCGGCAGATTCGCCGCGCCCCGGCGACATCGCACACAGCGGCGACCCCGCCGCCGAATCCCGCGCCGAGTCCTCGGTCGCCGACGCGACCGGCTCCCAGCAGCCCGCGCCGGGTACCGATCGCCCCGCATCCGCCGACAGCGGAGACGCAGACGCCGACCTGCCAGACGCCGACGTCATCGAAGGCAGTACAGGCCAACGCGATTCGCTTCCCGCCGCAGCCGCTGAGGCTGCCGTCGCACCCGGCTACTCCCCCGTCGAACCGACGAAACCTGAGATCGTGGCCGCCACACCGTCCGCGAGTGACGCTGCAGCAGAACCGGAACCGGAGCGCGCGGCCGCGACGAGCCCAGCCTCCAGGGGAGCGGCCACAGCGGGCCTGGTAACCGCATTGCGACAGCCACGGGTCCTGGCCGTAGCCGCCGCGGTGGTCGTCGTAGTCGTCGCGCTCGTTGTGGCCTTCGGCTTTCGCGGCGGCGACAGCGGCTCCCCCACCCCGGCTCCCGCGCTGATCACCGCGCACGGCGTGGTCGGGTCGGAGAAGATGGGCTTCTTCACCGATCCCCGCGTGGTGGACGCACTGGCGCACAGAGGAATTCGGCTGGAGGTGGACCCGGCCGGATCGCGGCAGATCGCGACGTCGGTGAAGCTGGACGGTGACGACTTCGCCTTTCCGTCGAGCAGCCTGGCCGCCGAACGAATTCAGCGCGAACGCGGGATCACCGCGAAATACACGCCGTTCTCCTCGCCGATGGTGGTCGCCAGTTTCCGGCCGATCGTGGACCTGCTCGCCCGCGCGGGAATCGCCCGTCCGGGGACTGTGCCCGCCTTCGATATGCGGCGGTATCTCGATCTCACGCAGCAGGGCACCCAGTGGGATCAGCTGGAGGCCAATACCTCCTATCCGGTGCGCAAGAACGTGTTGATCTCGACCACCGATCCGCGGACCTCCAATTCGGCGGCGATGTATCTGGCGGTGGCCGCCTACGTCGCCAACGACGACGCGATCGTGCAGGGTCCGGCCGCCGAGAATTTCGTGCTGTCGAAGGTGTCGCGGCTGTTCACCAAACAGGGGTACACCGAGAATTCCAGCGCGGGTCCGTTCGGCGAATACCTCACTGCGGGAATGGGTCCCACGCCCATGGTGTGGGGCTACGAATCGCAATTCGTGGAGGCCGCCGTCGCCGGCAAGCTGCCCGCCGACGCGGTGATGCTGTACCCGTCTCCGACGGTCCTGTCCCGGCACACGCTGGTCCCGCTGACCACTACCGGCGACCGGGTCGGACAGCTGCTGAGCACCGATCCCGAACTGCAGCGCCTGGCCGCCGAGCACGGCTTCCGCACCGCCGATCCGTCCCAGTTCAGCGCCGTCACCGCCGAACACCACATTCCGGTCGCCCCGGATGTGGTCGACGTCGTCGACACTCCGACCTACGACACCCTGGAACACCTTCTCGACGGGGTCGCGCGCTCCTACAACTGATCGCGCACCGCGCGCCGGGCCGATCGAAAGGCAGGTCGCCGCTTCGCCGGACCGTCGCCCCGCCGTGGTAGTAATGGCCCGTGGCTACCGATGGCGTGGATCCCGACCTGGTCGAACTCGCGACCAAGCTCTTCGAGCTGGCCCGCACGGGCGAAGCCGCGACGCTCGCGGCGTATATCGACGCGGGCGTCCCGGTGAATCTGTGCAACGACAAGGGCGACACCTTGCTGATGCTGGCCGCCTACCACGGGCAGCAGGCGGCCGTGACAGCACTGCTCGAACGCGGCGCGGACCCCGATCGCGCCAACGACCGCGGCCAGACCCCGGCCGCGGGAGCGGTGTTCAAAGGCGAGGACGACATCCTGAAGGCCCTGCTGGCGGCCGGAGCCGATCCGGACGCGGGCACACCGTCGGCTCGGGAATCGGCGACCGTCTTCGGCAGGACCGAATTACTGGAACTGTTCGATCGCCGCTGAGACGCGCGCGCCGCCGCCGAGACGGCTACACCTGCTGCGCTTCCTCCTGCGCGTGCTGGGCTTGGGCGAGTTGTTGCGGCGTGTAGCGCAGAGTCAGCACCAGCAGCCCGATGATCACGGCACCGATAGCGCAGATGAGCAACACGAAGGTGTAACCGCTGGACAGCGCCGCCACCTCGGTGGGCGTCAGATTCGAGGTCCGATCGGTCCGGCCGCCGAGTGAGAGCGTGCGCGAGGCCGCCAGCGGTGTCAGCAGGCCGACCGCGAACGGGGTGCCGAGGGTGAGGATCATCTGGCCGATCGCCGACAGCGGGCCGACCTCGTTCACCGGTACGCCCACCAGCAGGCACAGCGGCCCGACCACGATCACGAAACCGATCGCCATACCGACCACCGCCAGCAGCACCAGCAGCGTCGGCAGATATTCGACGTAGCGATCCAGGGTGGAGCCGAAGAACAGGGCCCCGGCCAGCACCGCCGCCGCACCGGCGAGCAGCCACCGCGGCCGGATCATCAACGCGGCCTTGGACGCCACGCCGGTGCCGATGCCGGCGCCGATCGTGAACGGGATCGAGGCCAGACCGGCGACGAGCGGGCTGTAGCCGACGACGTTCTGCAGGAACTGCGCGACGAAATAGGTCATCGCGCCGAGGACGCCGGAGCCCAGCAGCAGGGCGATGAACGTGATCGAGCGGTCACGATCGCGGAAGAGGGTGAGCGGCAGCAGCGGATTGACGGCGGACCGTTCGGCCAGCACGAACGCCACCAGCAGCAGCAATCCGGCGATCAGCGCGCCGACGACATACAGGCTGGTCCAGCCGAGATCGGGGCCCTCGGTCGCGCCGAACACCACACCGACGCAGCCCAGGGTGCCGAGGAAGGCACCGCGCACGTCCAGGGGCAGTCGATGGTGGGCCGAATCGTGCAGCTGGAACGCCGCGCCCAGGATGATCAACAGTCCGATCGGCACGTTGATCAGGAAGATCAGCCGCCAGTTCCATTCGGCGAGGGCGCCACCGACGACGAGACCGCCGACCGAACCCACGCCCATCATCGACCCGAAGATGGCGATCGCCTGATTGCGCGGCGGTCCGGGCGCGAAGGTACTGACCACCAGCGCCATCGCCACGGGTGCGGCGATCGCGGCGCCGGTGCCCTGCAGGGCCCGCGCGCCGATCAACATGGCCTCGTTCTGCGCCAGCCCACACAGCAGTGAGGCGAGGGTGAAGAACGAAACACCGAGCAGCAGCATCTTTTTGCGACCGAACGAGTCGCCGAGGCGCCCACCGAGCAGCATCAGCCCGCCGTAGGTGAGGCCGTAGGCGGTCACCGTCCACGCACTGCCGGAACTGGTCAGGCCAAGATGGCGTTGCAGGGCCGGCAGCGCCAGGATTACGACCGTGCCGTCCAGCACGACCATCAACTGCAGGCCGGACAGGACCAGGATCGGCAGCCCGAAGGCCCGCTTCGTCACCGGATATTGCATCGTCGCAGCGGGGTTATCGAGCACAGTGACTCACTGTAACGGATATCGGCACCGGCCAGCCCAACGCGTACTTGCGCTTTCCGCGGGTCGCTCGAGCGGGCTGTGCCCCTGTCCCGGGCACGCACCGCGGGCCTAACCGGCCTGCTCGACGGCATCCGGCGCGCCCGCGGTGAAGCCCGCGGTCGGGCCGACGACGATGATCGCCGGCGGCCGGATGCCCTCGGCGCGGACGCGTTCGGCGACCGTGGACAGATCCGCGCGCACGATCCGCTGCGTGCGCAGGCTGCCCTCCTGCACGACGGTGACGGGCGTATCGGCGGCGCGGCCACCGTCGACGAGTGCGGCGGCGAACTTCTCGATGCGTTCCACCCCCATCAGCAGCACGAGGGTGCCGCGCAACCGGGCCAGGGCCGGCCAGTCCACCAGCGAATCCGGGTGATCGGGCGGAATGTGCCCACTCACCACCACGAATTCGTGGGTGACACCGCGGTGGGTCACCGGAATGCCGGCCAGCGCCGGCACCGAGATCGCGGAGGTGACACCGGGAACCACGGTCACCGGGACCCCGGCGTCCACGCACGCCTCGAGTTCCTCGTAGCCGCGGCCGAATACGTACGGGTCGCCGCCCTTGAGCCGGACCACGAATTTGCCGGCCTTGGCGCCCTCGACGAGGGCGGTGTTGATCGCCTCCTGCGCCATCGCCCGGCCGTACGGGATCTTCGCCGCGTCGACGACCTCCACATGCGGTCCGAGTTCGGCCAGCAGTTCCGGCGGCGCCAGCCGGTCGGCGACGACCAGATCGGCGCGGGCCAGCAGCCGGCGGCCACGCACGGTGATCAGATCGGGGTCGCCCGGCCCGCCGCCGACCAGCGCGACACCCGGCGCCACGGGCTCGGAGTCGTCGATGACCACGCCCGATTGCAGGGCTTCCAGCAGCGCGGTCCGCACCGCGGCCGAACGACGGTGCCGTCCACTGGCCAGCACCGCGAGCGTCAGCCCGTCGTAACGGGCGCTGGCCGGAGTCACCGCGGTGCCGAGCCGGGCATTGTCGGCGCGCACGCAGAAGATGCGGCGGCGGGTGGCCTCCTCGACCACGGCAGCATTGGTCTCGGGCTCGTCGGTGCAGGCGATCGCGTACCACGCGCCGTCGAGATCACCGTCGGCGTAGGCCCGCTGGGAGATGCGCAATTGACCGGAGGTGGCCATCGCCTCCACCGCGGGAGTGACCGTCCGGCTGATTACCTCGATATCGGCTCCGCTCGCGATGAGCAGTCCGAGCCGGCGCTGGGCTACCGAGCCGCCGCCCACGACGACGACGCGGCGGCCGGCCAGATCGAGCCCGACGACATAGTTCGGGTCACCGGATTGCTGGTCGTCTGTCGTATTCGGCACAAGGTTTCAGCCTACGGCGTGGCCGGGTGAACTCCGCAATCACCCGTCGCGACGTCGCAGGCCCGGAAGATCAGGGCTTCCAGGTGATCCGGCCGCCCTGGAAATCCTGGGCCTTGCCGCCGTTGTAGTCGTACTCGTCGCTGGTGGGCAGGCCGTAACGGCCGCGGTCGGCGTTGTTGCCGTTCCAGATGCCGAGGATCGAACCCCAGACCGGGTGCGCGCCGGTACTCGCCGACCAGAAGATCACGCCGCCGGGGAATTGGTTGAAGCGGGCCTTGCCGTCCTTGCCGGCCTGGGCCTCGTCGGTGAGCGGGAAGCCGAGGGCGCTGTTCTCCCAGCCCATCGAACCCCATTTGTCGCGGATCAGGCCGCAGATCGCATGGGCGTCGGTACCCACGGACCAGTAGATCGAGCAGCCGCGGTCGAACACCTGGAATTTGCCGCCGTTGGCGTCGGATTCCGGTCCGGTCGGGTTGCCGAAGAAGGCGCCGCCGCCGGCGCGGTCGTATTCCTTCTCGATAGCCCCGCCGACATCGAACGCGCCGACCGGACGGGCGGCGGCGACACCGGCACCCGTGCCGGTGAGCAACGCCAGTGCGGCGGCACCCGCGGCTGCCGCGCGCATCCCGGACCGGCGAGTTGTGCGTCTACTCTGTCTGCGACCTGACGAAGCCAAGAGAAACTCCCTCTACCTGCGAAGTTGGTGCGACGGAAGCTGCCGCTCCCGCCATCCTGCAGGGGTTACACCGGCTCTGCAACGCTCGCCGTATCACAGTCGAGACTCATCTCACAAAATCACACGAGGTGAATTCGGTCGCATCAGAGCCGGCCGTTGATCCGTTCCGGGGTCACCCGCACGACCACTCGCTCGGCGTCGTCGACGGAGGCGGGATTGAATTCGATATAGGGCAGGCCGGTGTATTTCACCGACAGCCGATCGGGCAGAGCCTTCTCCGGATCGGGGACGACGGTGGCGGTGCCGCGGATCTCGGCGTAGACGTACGGATTGTCCGGCGGGTTGATCATGATCGTCACCCGCGGGTCGCGCACCACGTTCTTGTACTGCTGACGCGACACGGTGGTGGAGTACACCAACTCCTCCCCCTCCCGCAGCAGCCAGGTGACGGTCAGATGCGGCTGCCCGTCGCGGCCGATCGTCGCGAGCGTGGCGAAAACCTTTGTGTCGTCGAGGATCTTCTTCAGGTCGTCGGAGAGTTCTACACCCATGCCACGGCACAACCCGCTGCCACGCACACTCATTCCCACCGGCCGTCGTTCCGTCACGGTGTGTTCGGCACGGTTCTATGCTGCGAACATGCGACGAGCGGTGCTGCAGGTTCTGACGGTGCTGGTGACGGTCGCGGTCGCCGCCGCGGTGGCCGCCACCGCGTACGCGGCCGACCCCTACCGCGCGAGCGGCCCGACCGAGGCCCGCTACCTGGAACCCGGCCCGTGGCAGGTCACCGAGCACTACGAATTCGGCTGCTGCGACAGCACCGGCGCCGCCTACGACATCTGGTATCCGACCGATGTGGCCGCACGTGGCCCCCGTCATCCGATCATCACCTGGGGTAACGGCACGGCCGCCCAACCTCGCCAGTACGCCCGTCTGCTGCGGCATCTGGCCTCGTGGGGGTTCGTGGTGATCGCGACCGAGAATCGCAGTACCGGCACGGGGGTCGATATCGCCGGGGCGGCGCGATACCTCGTCGAGCGGGCCGCCGATCCGGCGAGCGTGTTCCACGATCGGCTCGACACCTCGGCGATCGGCGCCGTCGGTCATTCCCAAGGTGCCACCGGGGTGCTCAACGCGATGATCGATTCCGGCGGGCTGATTCGCACCGCCGTGCCGATCGAGTTGCCCGCCCAGTCGTTCTGCTCGAACAGATTGAGCTGCACCGACACTCGCCGCCTCGGCGGCGGTTCGGTGTTCTTCGTCAACGGCTCCGACGACGCGCTGATCTCCCCCTCGCAGAAGCTGTGGGCACTTCCGGGCCTGCAGTCCAACCAGGACTACTACGAGGCCACCCCCGGATCGGTGACGAAGGTGTGGGGCACCTTGGTCGGCCCCAATCACAACGATGTCCAAGGGCAACCGGACTGCGCCCGGGCCTCGTCGCCGTGTACCGACGGCGTATACGGCTATCTCGGCTATCCGACCGCGTGGCTGGTGGCCCGGCTGTGGGGATGCGCCGGGGCGGCGGCCGCCTTCGCCCCCGGCACCGGGGAGTTCTACGCCCCGAATCCGCACTGGGCCAACCAGATCGGCGCCGCGGCCGGCTGACCTCACTCCCCGGGCGCGTCCTGGATCCAGTGGAAGCCGCGGCTGCGCTGCGGGAAGGCGTCCGGGTCCTGACGCCGGAAGGTCACCGTCACCGGATGTCCGTCCAGTTCTCCGGTGAAACGCAGCCGGTCCGGGCCCTGCTGGTCGTACGCGAAGCCGCCGGCGGTCACGGAGTGCCCCGCGGTAGCGGGCACGGCATGCAGGTCCAGGCGATGTGCGCCGGTGTCGACCCGCACCTGCATGGGCACCAGCGTCCCGTCCATCCGCTGATACTGCATGACGCCGGCGAGGTCGAATACCGCGCGCTGCCACCGGTCCGGGTCCGTGAGCAGCGGCGGAACCGGCTGCCCGTCGCGACTGAATTCGTCGACCTGCCAGATGCCGTACAGCGGCGGTTTCGTCCGGCCCGGACCCTCGTCCCACAACTGCAGGCTCACGTGGGTCAGGGCCACCGCCACCCAGACCCCGACGCCGACCTGCACCAGCGCCGCGATCCATCGTGCCCGGCGGGTGCGGAACGGGTACGGCGCCGTCGAGCTCGCGACCGGGCGATCGAGTACCAGCACATCCAGTAGCCGCCGCGCCTGCGGCGCGAGCAACACCATCGACATCAGCATCAGATGTCCGGACAGGATCTTGACCGGCACGTCGAAGGTCATGTTGAGCACGAAGACCTGCGCCATGCTCACCAGCGTCAGCATCGCGCCCACCGTCGCCGTGCGCGGAACGAACAGCAATATCCCGGCCAGCAATTCCGCGGAACCGAGCAGGATCTCGTAGGCCGGGCTCATCCCGACCTGATTCCACAGCACCCCCATCGGAGTCAGATTGCCGTACGGCTCGAGCAACGTCGACAGCATCGGTTCGGGCATCTGGGTGGGGATGACCTTGGCGAACCCGTAGTTGAGCATCTGACCGGCCACACACAACCGGAGGAACAGCAGGAACCAGCCGGCCAGGCGCCGGTAATCGGTGCGACGGCGGTCCAGCAACGTCCAGATCAGCGTGCCCGCGAGGGCGACGACCAGGATGCAGAACACCAGCACCCACAGAATCGTCTGATCACCGCTGCCGTTGGGACTCAGCACCGGATGCACTCCGAAGACCGTGCGCCCCACCCACTCCAGCACCGGGCGCAGCAAGCGTGGTTGCCACAGCACCGCGTCGGCGTCGAGCCAGCGGCCGAACCAGCCGGTGAAGGCGAAGACGATCTGCGGATAGATCAGGCAGAACAACCCGAAGTACAGGAACGTGAACCGAAAGGCCAGCCGGGTGAGCGGTTTCCAGCTCGCCGCCGTCTCGGATTCGTGCTCCAGCTGCGGCGGTTCGGCCTGCGCCACCATGACACTCACTACCCACTCCTCTCCCCGGATGCTCCGGCGCACAGGCAGTGCCGCCGGCGCCGAAGCGACCGGGGTGCGCGGATCGGTGTCCGACGTTACGAGGGCCTGCGGCGAAAGTCCTCAGGGCCGGACCCCGATTCGGCGGTACTCCGCGCGGCGTACGTGGCAGCACTGAGGTCAGGGTTGGTGGTCCCCGCACCGTTCGCGCGCACTGCGGGCAAACCGGGTCCCGGTCAGCGGAACGGCGAAAAATTCGCCGCCGATTTCGCGCCACCGCGCATTAGAACGCGTTACATTTCATCCACACGCCTCCCGCACCGGGCCGGATATTGCCGTGCCGGTGCGTAAAGAGTTGGCGCACAGACATTTTCATCCCGTCAGGAGGTCCGCAATGTCGGGCGAATCCGATACCGACCCCGGGCAGCGGCGGCAGCTGACCACCAGCGCTCGCGATCTCGACGACCTCGCCGAGCGACTCACCCGGTGGCTGGCCGGCAAGCTCACCGGCACCACCGCGCCGGTGGTCACGGGGCTGTCGCGGCCGCAGGCGGGCGGCATGTCCAGCTCCTCGGTGATGTTCGAGGCTAGCTGGGAGCGCGACGGCCGCACGGAGACCGGCTCCTACGTCGCACGGATGCCACCCGAGGAGGGCTCGTTCCCGGTCTTCGAGACCTACGACCTCGACACCCAGTACGCGGTGATGGCCGGCGTCGGCGCGCACAGCGATGTGCCGGTGCCGCGACTGTGCTGGTTCGAGCCGGACGAATCCGTGCTCGGCACACCGTTTTTCGTGATGGAGCGGATCAACGGGCGGATTCCGGAGGACAATCCGCCGTACGTGTTCGTCGGCTGGGTCTTCGACGCCACGCCACAGCAGCGGATGCGGATCACCCACGCCACGGTCGACATCATCGCGAGGGTCCACGCCATCGCCGACCCGGCCGCGACATTCCCCGCCCTGGCCGGCGCGGGCTCGTCGCTGCGCCGGCATTTCGACGCCCAGCGCCACTGGTACCGGTGGGCGCTCGCCGACGACGGCTATCGAATCCCGTTGCTGGAGCGCGGTTTCGACTGGCTCGAACAGCACTGGCCCGCCGATCCGGGGCCCGACGTACTGAACTGGGGCGACGCCCGGCCGGGCAACATCATCTTCAACGAATTCGACCCGGTCGCGGTCCTGGACTGGGAGATGGCCACGCTCGGCCCGCGGGAACTCGACGTGGCGTGGCTGATCTTCATCCATCGCTTCTTCCAGGACATCGCCACCCGCTTCGACCAGCCCGGACTGCCCGACTATCTGCGCCGCGACGACGTGGTCGCGCGCTACGAGGAGCTCACCGGCCACCGTCTGCGGGATCTGGAGTGGTACCTGGTCTACGCCGCGCTGCGGCACGGCATCGTGATGGCGCGCATCAAACGGCGGATGATCCACTTCGGCGAGGACACCGACACCGACGACCGGGACGATTACGTGATGCACCGAGCGGCCCTCGAGGCCCTGCTCGACGGCACCTACCAGTGGGATCGAGGAGACCGATGACAGGCATCGACGGACATCCGGCTCAGCAGGCGCCGGTTCCGCTGGACGAATATCCGGTGCACCAGACACCGCTGTCGCTGGCCCGCGCGGCCACCACCGACCGTAACTTCTACGACCGCAGCTACTTCAACGCTCACGACCGCAGCGGCGGCACGATGCTGGTCACCGGCTTCGGCGTCTATCCGAATCTCGGCGTGATCGACGCCTACGCCGCGGTGCGCCGTGGCGATGTCCTGCGGACGGTCCGGTTCTCGGACGCGCTGCCGCCGCGGGACCTGAACATGAGCGTCGGCGGCTATCGCATCGAGGTGATCGAACCGCTGCGGCGCGTCCGGGTGATCTGCGAGCACGAGGACCTGTCCTTCGACCTCACCTGGGACGGTTCGTTCCCCGCCGTCCAGGAGCAGCCGCATCTCATCCACACCGGCAGCCGGCCGATCATCGACGCCTCCCGGTTCGCCCAGGTCGGCTCCTGGTCGGGGACCTTGCAGGTCGACGGCGACGACATCGCCGCGGACCCCGACGTCTGGATGGGGACCCGCGACCGGTCCTGGGGTATCCGGCCGGTCGGTGAGACCGAACCACCCGGGCGCGATGCGAGCGAACCGGCGGCCGGATTCTGGTGGCTGTATGTTCCGCTGCGCTTCGACGACTTCGCGATCGTGGTGATCGTGCAGGAGAATCCGGACGGCTTCCGCACCCTCAACGATGCCGTGCGGGTGTGGCCGGACGGGCGGGTCGAACAGCTCGGCTGGCCCCGCGTGCATATCGAATACCGTTCCGGCACACGCATTCCGGTGTCCGCGCGGCTCGATATGACCGCCGGCGACGGCTCGCCGCTCACCGTGGAGGTCCGCGCCCACACCTGCATTCCGCTGCATATCGGCTGCGGCTACGGCGGCGATCCGGATTGGCTGCACGGCCAGTGGAAGGGCCGCGACTGGTCGTCGAGCAGCAGCTACGACCTGACGGATCCGGCGGTGGCCGGGCGCATTCCGTGGGGTGTGATCGACCACGTCGGACAGGCACGGTGCGGCGACGCCGAGGGCTGGGGACTGTTCGAACACGGCAGCCTCGGCCGTCACGACCCCACCGGCTTCGCCGATTGGACCTCGGTCGCGCCGTAACTCGCGTCCGCTCCGCGTACCGCAATGTCGGGGCAGCTCCGCGTGGCGTATCCGATGTGAGCTGGATCTCAGGTACCCTCCGACGGATCGACGCCGGGCCGTCGGCCCGGGACGGCACAGCGAGAGGCAGGCACGATGAGCGGATTCCGTGTTTCGCGTGGTTCCTCCCAGGATTTCCCGGGCCCGGCGCTGTCTTCCGGGCGGGCGTGGCGCGCACGTACGCGTGCCGGGTTGGTCCTGGCCGCCGGTGCGCTGATGGGCGCGCTGCTTCCGGTCGTGGGAGCGGCCCCGGCCGGTGCGACGGTGGCGCCCACGATCTCGGTATCGATGTCCGGGTCGGCGCTGAGCCCGGTCAGCGGCGCGCTGGTGGGCTGCGCCCAAAACGCGGTGGCGACGGTACGCAACCCCGACGGCAGCCCCGTCACCCACGGCAACGTCGACTTCTTCAGTCACCTTTCCGGGATCAGCGGCAATATCGTCGGCACCGCGCCGGTGGTCAACGGGGTCGCCAGCATCGGCTGGGTGCCCGACCGGCCGGGCGAGCACGTCGTCAGCGCGGTGTACTACGACGGCCTGCCGGAACTGTCACCGGTCGCCGGATACACCATCGTCACGACGGCGGCCCTCGGCGGTGCCTGCGTGTAACGCACTTCCGGACAACAGCTTTCGCGACCACTCGGCCGAATCCGCACCTTTTGGGATTCGGCCGAGCGTCGTCGGAGCCTGCTCGCGGGGCCGCAACGGCCGGGCCCGTGTTCATACTTGCTCGGCGACAGCGACCGTGATCGTGCCGACGACCGTCTTGGGCACGATCAGCCGCCCGCGCCCTCCCCAGCGGCGCCACGCGAGAAGCGCGGCCGCTTCGGCGACACTGGGCGTGCCGATCGCGACCGCCGCGCGGTGACCCGGATGGGGGACGTCGACCCGGGCCAGTTCGTCCGCACCGAATCCGATCACCGGCACCCCGAATGCGGCGGCGGCCGCGACGGTTCCCGGCTCCTCCGCCCGCCGATCGATCGTCGCCAGGCATCGAATCGTGCTGTTCCCCAGAACTTTCCGCACGGCCGCCACAATGGCTTCCGCTGTGGGATCCGGCCGCGCCCCCAAACCCACGACCACCGCCTCGCTCATCGGGGCCCCCTCGCCCGGCCGCCGCAATGATCGTCGACCCGCCCGGCACGCCGCGACGCCGGATACAGCGGTCCGCCGGCGGCTCGTTCGGCCGGGAACTCGCCCATCGCCGTCACACGCCGGCGTGCGCCGCGTCGAACTGTTCGCATATCGCGACGAAACGAACTGTGGCCGTGGGGTTTCCGGCGGGATGAGTGTGCAGATAGGACGCATGCACCTGGTGGGCCACCGCACCTTCCCGGACCGCGGCGTCGTCGGTGCGCCATCCCCAGGCGGGTGGGTGCGATCCCGTGCTGACCAAGCGGGTGCGGTGGAATTCGTGGCCGCGCACGCGTTCTCCCGTGCGCCACAGCACCGAATCGGCCAATGCCACCGCATCCCGGTAGCCGAGGGTCAGGCGCGGTCCGAATTCGGCGGTGGCGTCAAGGACTCCGGCCATGCGGTGGCCGTCCAGCGAGCGGGTCAGATAGAGCAGGCCCGCGCATTCGGCATGAATCGGCATGCCTCGGGCGGCGGCCTCGGCGACCGCGGTCAGCAGTGGCGTATTCGCGGCCAGATCGGCGGCATGCTCCTCGGGGAAGCCACCGGGCAGGACCAAACCGCCTGTCCCCAAGGGCAATTGCTCGTGCAACGGATCGAAGACCGCGACCCGCGCTCCGGCCGCCACCAGCAGTTCCCGATGTTCGGCGTAGCCGAAGGTGAACGCCGGGCCGCCCGCCATCGCGATGATCGGCGCGGGCTCTCGCACTCCGCCGCCCGAGGCGGACATCGGTATCGGCGTCTCCGGCTCGCCCGACTCTTGCTGCCCCGCCGTCTCCGCCGAGATCCGCGACGTGCCGATCTCAGGCGCCGAGCTGTCAGACCTGCCGGCCGGACGCGCCGTGCTGTCAAAGGGCAGCGTTGATCCGGCGCGGCCGGTGTCCTCGCCCGGCTCCGGGCCGTCGAGGGCGGTCCGGCTCACGCCCGGACCCCGCCACTGTAGGTGCGGGGCCGCCGCGACTTCGCCGATCGGATCCCACGCGGGCCCGTCCACGTCGGCCGCGGCCAGTCGCGCGACCGCGCCCACATCGATGTGCGCGCCGACCAGTTCGGTCATGGCCTCGACCGCCGCATGCGCCGCGGAGCCGTGCTCGACCGCCGGGACGAGCCCGAGATGCCGTGCGGGAACCGATAATTCGTCCATTCGCGGCAGTGCGCCCAGCACCGGAAGGCCGACCCGGGCGCAGGCGCCGCGTAGCACCTGTTCGTGGCGCGGACTGCCGACACGGTTGAGGATCACGCCGCCGAGCCGGATACCGCTGTCGTAGGTCGCGAAACCGTGCAGCAGGGCGGCCAGGCTCTGACTGTGGCCGCGCGCGTCGACGACCAGCAGCACCGGCGCGCCGAGCAGCGCGGCGACCTGCGCGGTCGAGCCCTCGGCGATGGGGGCGGGGTTCTCGGCGTCGATCCGGCCGTCGAACAGGCCCATCACGCCCTCGACCACGGCCAGGTCGCAGCCCGCGCTGCCGTGCCGGTACAGCGGCACCACCCGCTCGGCACCGACGAGAACCGGATCCAGGTTGCGTCCCGGCCGCCCGGCCGCCAGGCCGTGATAGCCCGGATCGATGTAGTCGGGCCCCACCTTGAACGGCGCGACGCGATGTCCGGCGCGGCGCAGCGCTCCGATCAAACCGGTTGCCAGCGTGGTCTTTCCGCTGCCCGAGGCGGGCGCGGCGATCACCACGGCCGGAGTGGTCATCGGCCGGCCGCCGTCACCACTCGATACCTCGCTGGCCCTTGCGCCCGGCGTCCATCGGATGTTTCACCTTGCTCATCTCCGTGACCAGATCCGCCGCGTCGACCAGCGCCTGCGGTGCGTCGCGGCCGGTGATCACCACGTGCTGATTGCCGGGCCGGTTCCGCAGCGTCTCGACCACCTCGTCGACGTCCACCCACCCCCATTTCAGCGGATAGGTGAACTCGTCGAGCACGTAGAAGCGGTGCTGTTCGGCGGCCAGCCGGCGCGCGATCTCCCGCCAGCCGGCCAGGGCCGCCGCGGCATGGTCGTCCTCGCTGCCCTGTTTGCGGGTCCACGACCAGCCCTCGCCCATCTTGTGCCATTCCACCGGACCACCGGTGCCGGTCTCCTCGTGCAGCCGACCCAGGGTGCGGAAGGCGGCCTCCTCGCCGACCTTCCACTTCGCGCTCTTCACGAACTGGAAGACCGCGATATCGAAACCCTGGTTCCAGGCCCGCAGCGCCATCCCGAACGCCGCGGTCGACTTCCCCTTGCCGGGCCCGGTATGCACGGCGAGCACCGGCTGATTACGCCGCTGGCGAGTGGTCAGCCCGTCGTCGGGAATCGTCTCCGGAACGCCCTTCGGCATCGCTGCATCCTCCTGGTCGAGCACCTACGCATCACATTCGCACATCCGCGCACCCGCCCGGCCGCGCGGGTCCGGCCGTGCCACGATCGGAACGGTCGCCGATGGTGGCACGAGCGTTCACGCCGCCAGGTGATGCGGCAATCCGGACTTCACCGCGGCGGCGACCGAATCGCCGGTGAGCTCGCCGAGGCGCAGGTAGGTGGCGCGCAGCTCCCTGGCGAACTCGGCGGCCAGACCCAGCCGGACCATGCCGCCTTCACAGTCCACGACCACGCCGGCCACGCCGTCGCGGGCCAGCAGGCGGGCGGCCGCACGGGCCCGCGGGATCGGGTCGGCACCGCCGGTGGCGCGGCCGTCGGTGAGCAGCACGACCATCGCGCGGCGCTGCGGATCGCGGACGTGTTCGCGGGCCACCACCTCGCGCGCCTTCAGCAATCCTTGTGCCAGTGGGGTTTTGCCGCCGGTGCGCAGGCCGGCGAGGCGGCGCACCGCGATATCCACCGAGGAGGTCGGCGGCAGCACCAGTTCGGCCTCGCTGCCGCGCACGGTGATCACGGCGACCTTGTCGCGGCGCTGATAGGCGTCGCGCAGCAGAGCGACCACCGCTCCGGTGACGGCCGAGAGGCGGTCGCGGGCGGCCATCGATCCGGAGGCGTCGACGACGAACACCACCAGATTGCCTTCGCGCCCTTCGCGATACGCGCCACGCAGATCGGTCGCCTCGAGTGTCAGCGGGCCCTCGACGCGGCCACGGGCATGCTGATGCGGCGCGGCGGCGAACAGCGTGCCCAGCAGATGCAGGCCCGCGGAGGTGTCGGTGACCGATCGCACCACCCGGCCGTGCCGGGTGTGGGCGCGTGATCGGCGCCCGGGAGCACCCTCCCCGACTCCCGGTATCTCCCAGTGCGGCGGGCGGGCGGCGGATTTCGCCGGCGCCCCCGCACTGCCCTCGCGGGTGCCACCGCGCGGGCCGCCGCCCGGTGAGTCGGGGCCGTCGTCGTCGGGTCCCCGGTCGTCGGGGCCGCCGTCGGAACCGTTGTTCTCGGGGCCTGCGTCGGTGCCCGTATCGCCCTCGAACTCACGCTCGAGGTCGCTGTCCGAATCGGCTGCGCCGCTCGCAGACTCGTTCTCCGCACGGCTCTGCTCGGAGCGGGCCCGCTCGGCCTCCTGTTCGGCTTCCCGCATGGCGTCGTCGAGTTGTTCGTCGGTGATGCCCGGTTCGTCGAACGGATCGCGCCGGCGGCGATGCGGCAGCGCCAGTTCCGCGGCGATCCGCACGTCTTCGGCTGTCACGCAGTCACTTCCGCGCCAGGCGGCGTGGGCCGTCGCGGTCCGCGCCACCACCAGATCCGCGCGCATGCCGTCGACGTCGAAGGAGGCGCACAGTGCGGCGATCCGGCGCAGTTCGATATCGTCGAGCGCCACCTCGGCGAGGCGTTCGCGGGCGGCGAGAATGCGCTCGGCGACATCGCGATCGGCCGCGGCGTAGGCGGCGGCGAAGCCGTCGGGATCGGCCTCGTAATCGAGCCGGCGGCGCACCACCGCCATCCGCACGTCCACATCGCGCGAAGCCGCGACGTCGACGGTGAGGCCGAACCGGTCCAGCAGCTGCGGGCGGAGTTCGCCCTCCTCCGGATTCATGGTGCCGACCAGGACGAACCGGGCCGGATGCGAATGCGACACGCCGTCACGTTCGATATGCACCCGTCCCATCGCCGCCGCGTCGAGCAGGACGTCGACCAGATGGTCGTGCAGGAGATTCACTTCGTCGACGTACAACACACCGTGATGGGCCGCCGCCAGCAGTCCCGGTCGGAACGCCTGCTCCCCGTCGCGCAGCACCCGCTCCAGATCCAGCGATCCCACGACACGGTCCTCGGTCGCACCCACCGGCAACTCCACCAGGCGGGCCGGCCGCGGCCCACCCTCGTCGGTCACCGGCGGCAACAACTGCGCCAGCGCCCGCACCACGGTCGATTTCGCGGTCCCCTTCTCTCCGCGCACCAGCACGCCGCCGATCCCCGGATGCACGGCGCACAGAATCAGCGCCAGCTGCAGCTGCTCCTGCCCCACGACCGCCGAGAACGGAAACCCCGCCTCACCGTCACGATGCGCGGACACGGCCGATGCGGATTCACCTCGGAAATCGGACACGCCCCCACTGTATGCGCGCCCCATTCCGCCCCCGCACCGGGCTGCCCTGTCGCGCTACAGCCGCCGCCCCGCCGCGATCTGCCGCACCACCAGTGGCAACACCACATGCTCGGCCTCGAGCACCCGCGCGGCCAAGGTCTCGGCGGTGTCGTCCGCGAGCACCGGAACCTCCCCCTGCCCGCCCGCCGAATACGCTGGGCGGGTGCGGGATGTGGTGCGGGGCTTCGGATATCTGGTGCGGGGGCAGCGGTGGGCCGCGGCGCATCGGCGGGAGCTGGGGCTGGGGTTGCTGCCGGGGGTGATCTCGATGGCGCTGTATCTGGGATTGCTGGTGGCGCTGGTGTGGTTCGCGGGGGATCTGGTGGCGTGGGCGACGCCGTTCGCGGCGCACTGGACGTCGCCGTGGCCCGGGCTGCTGCGCGGCGGCCTCGCCGTGCTGCTGGTGCTGCTCGGGATGTTCCTGGCGGTGATCACGTTCACCGCGGTGACGCTGGTGATCGGCCAGCCGTTCTACGAGGCCCTGTCGGAACGGGTGGATCGGTCGCTGTCGGCCGACGGCCTGGCGCCGGAATCGGGACTGCCGCTGTGGCGCGAGGTGTGGATCGGGGTCCGCGACGGGGTGCGCATTCTGATCCGGGCGGCGGTGTGGGGCGTGGTGCTGTTCTGCGCCGGATTCCTGCCGGTCGTGGGGCAGACGGTGATCCCGGTACTCGGAGTCTGCGTGGCCGGGTTCTTCCTGGCTCAGGAACTGACCGCGGTCGCGATGCTGCGCCGCGGAATCGAGCTGCGCGAACATCTCACGATGCTGCGGTCACATCGAATGCTCGTGTGGGGCTTCGGCATTCCGCTGGCGGCCGCATTCCTCGTGCCGTTCGTGGCCGTCGTCCTCATGCCGGGCGCGGTCGCCGGCGCCACGATGCTCGCCCGCGAATTGTGTGGTGCGGACAGCGGTCCGGCGACGAATCCGTTGCGCGACTGACTTTCCCGCGACACGAGAGGGCCCCGCACCCGACGAAGGGGTACGGGGCCGAAATCTCCGTGGTGGATTCGCTACTCAGCCCCGGCGCATGGGGATGTGCGCGATCCCGTCCTCCTCGTACTCCTCGCCGTCGGGCTTGAACCCGTGCTTGGTGTAGAGGTCGACCAGATAGGTCTGGGCGTTCAAACGCACTGTCGCCGAACCGGCTTCGGCGATGGCGGCCTGCAGGACCCGGGTGGTGTAGCCGTGACCGCGCGCCTCGGGAGTGGTGCACAGCCGGCCGATGCGGAACGACTTCACGCCGTTGTTGTGCTCCTCCAGCAGCCGCAGGGTGCAGATGATCTCACCCTCGTCGTCGAGCCAGAAGTGGCGTGTCTCGGGGAGCAGATCGAGCCCGTCCAGTTCCGGATAAGCGCATTTCTGCTCCACGACGAACACTTCGACGCGCAGTTTCAACAGCTTGTACAGCGTCGCGGTATCGAGATCCGCGGCCCACGACCGTTTGAGCGCAACCGTTGACATCATCGCGTCTTGCTATCACATGATTCAGCTGTGCGCGACCCCTGCGGCGATCGGCGTGTTGCCGACCCGGCCGCTGCCGTTGAGATGCAGTGCCTTGGTGGACCAGTCCCACACCTCGTGGAACAGCGCTTGGTTCTCCGACAGCTTCACACCCAGCGACGGCACCATTTCCTTGAGTTTCGGTGTCCAGTCGGCGTATTCGCTCGGGAAGCAGCGCTGCAACACGTCGATCATCGCGCTGACACAGGTGGAGGCGCCGGGCGAGGCGCCGAGCAGTCCGGCGATGGAGCCGTCACCGGCGGTGATCACCGCGGTGCCGAGCTCCAGCACGCCGCCGACGCCCTTGCGCCGGATGATCTGCACGCGCTGACCGGCGGTGATCAGCTCCCAGTCGTGGCCGTCGGCGCGCGGGATGAACTCCTCCATGGTGTTCACCTTGCCCGACGGCGACTTCAGCAGTTCGCTGACCAGGTACTTGACCAGGCCGAGTTCGGTGACGCCGACACCCAGCATCGGGGTGACGTTGCCGGCCCGCACCGACTTGAGCAGGTCGCTGAACTTGCCGTCCTTGAGGAACTTCGGGGTCCAGCCGGCATAGGGGCCGAACAGCAGGCCCGGCTTGCCGTTGATGACCCGAGTGTCCAAGTGCGGCACCGACATCGGCGGCGCGCCGACGGCGGCCTTGCCGTAGACCTTGGCGTCGTGCTGGGCGATGAGCTCGGGGTTGGTGCAGCGCAGGAACTGGCCGCTGACCGGGAATCCGGCGAAGCCCTGGATCTCCTTGATGCCGGCCTTCTGCAGCAGCGGCAGCGCATACCCGCCCGCGCCGACGAAGACGAATTTGGCGTTGATCGTGCGCGAGGTGCGGGTGCGGGTGTTGCGGACCTTGACCGTCCAGCTGCCGTCGGACTGCTTGGACAGGTTGCGCACCTCGTTGCCGAACGCGATCTCCACGCCCGAGGAACCGAGGTAGGCCAGCAGCTGCTTGGTCAGCGATCCGAAGTCGATATCGGTACCGGTCTGGGTCCAGTTCAGCGCGACCGGCTCGGAGAAGTCGCGACCCCGGGCCATCAGCGGCAGGCGCCGGGTGAACTCGTCCGGGCTGTCGATGAATTCCATGCCCTCGAACAGCGGGTGCCGGGCCAGCGCCGCGTGGCGCTTGCGCAGATACTCCACGCCGTCGGCGCCGTGGCAGAAGCTCACGTGCGGAATGGGATTGATGAAGCCCGAGGGGTCGGCGAGCACGCCGTTCTCGGCGCCGTAGGCCCAGAACTGGCGCGACACCTGGAAGCGCTCGTTGATATCGATCGCCTTGGTGATGTCGACCGAACCGTCGGCGGCCTGCGGCGTGTAGTTCAGCTCGCACAGCGCCGAGTGGCCGGTGCCCGCGTTGTTCCACGGGTCGCTGCTCTCGGGCGCGGCCGCGTCCAGCCGCTCGAACATGGTGATCGACCAGTCGGGCTGCAACTGGCGAAGCAGTGCACCCAGGGTGGCACTCATGATGCCGGCACCGATGAGGACTACATCGGTCTTTTCAGTCATCGCAGCGTTCGGCACGGGGTGATCGACTTCCTTGTCCAGCGCGGGCACTTGGTGGGCGGGTAATGAGGTTACCCGCCGTTCACTTCAACTTGATTCTGCCCCTCACCATGCCCGTTTCCGAAACCCTCACACATGCACCTTCGGCACGGCTCGCCGTGCAGGCCCCTGAGCGGGTCGAATATCGTGAAGCTGTGACGAACGAGACGCCGCTGGCCCCGTCGACCACCCACGCCTGGCAGCCCGATGTCCTGGGCGAGGGATATCGGCAGCTGACCATCCCACTCGGCCCCGATCCCGACGGTGAGGGGGTCGTCGAGGCCACCCTGGTCCGCCACGAGCCCGACATCGCCGAGCCGGCCGCCGGCGCCGTGCTGTACGTGCACGGTTTCACCGACTATTTCTTCCAGAAGCACCTCGCCGAGCACATGAGTGCGCGCGGCTACCGCTTCTACGCCCTCGACCTGCGCAAGTGCGGGCGCTCCCGACGCCCCGGGCAGACCGCGCACTACGTCAGCGACCTGCGGCTCTACGACGCGGAACTGGACCGCGCGGTCGAGATCGTGCGCGAGGAGACCGGGTTGCCGGTGCTGCTGATGGCTCACTCCACCGGCGGTCTGGTGCTGCCGCTGTGGCTGAACCGCCGCGACGCCGCCGCCCAGGGCATCACCGGCCTGGTGCTCAACAGCCCGTGGTTCGATCTGCAGGGCCCGGCTTACTACCGCCACATCGGCACCGCCGTGATCGGCGGTGTCGGCCGGTTGCGCGCGATGACACGCCTGCCCGGCGGTGAGCTGAGCACCTACGGCGACAGCCTGCACACCAGCGTCTCCGGCGAATGGGACTACAACCTGGATTGGAAGCCGCTGGGCGGGTTCCCGGTCCATCTGGGCTGGTTGCGCGCCATCCGCAGGGGTCACGCGGAACTGCATCACGGACTCGACGTCGGCGTTCCGGCGCTGATCCTGCGGTCGAAGGTGACGAAGTTCATGCGCGAGTACGGCCCCGCCGCCGATGTGTCGGATGTGGTGCTCGACGTTCGCCAGATTCAGCGCTGGTCGGGATGTCTCGGCGGCCGCACGAACATCGTGCCGATCGAGGGCGCCCGCCACGACGTGTTCCTGTCGGCGCCGGAGGTGCGCGCACACGCGTTCACCGAACTGGACGCCTGGCTGGGCTGGTTGCGGGATTTCCGCGGCGCACACTGAATCACGTTGCCGCGCGGGGTGTTCGCCGATGCGTGCCGTACCGGCGGCGTCAGCGGCACCTTTGACGGGTGCTATCGCGAGCCGGCGCTCACCACAGACCGGAGCGCAGCACGATCTCGGTGGCGAATTCGTGATCGGCCTTGATCGGCACATCGGCGGTGTCGACCTGGGTGACGCGGAATTCGCCGAAGACGTGGCGACCGCAGGAATCGGCGACCGCGCGCGGCAGGTCCTCGGTGGCGATGACGGTGGTGGGCAGTTCCACGGCGGGGCAGGTGGCATCGGCGGCGGTCCCGTCCACGGCGACGGCCGGATGCGGCCGCCCGGCCACCACCAGTCCGACGAAGCGGCCGAAGCCGCGCGCGCCCAGCTGCCAGGCCAGTTCCGCGCCCGCGCCGTACCCGGCCAGGTTGGCCCAGGCCACGCCGAGATCGTCGAGGATCGCATACACCGCGGCCTTGTCCAGGCCGTCGATCGACTCCACCGTGACGGTGCGCAGATCGGAATTGTGCAGTCGCTCGCACACCTGGTCGTAGACGTCGGCCGGAGCTCCGGCGTCGGGTAGCAGCAGCACCGTATGCCTGGACTCCGGCCCGCCGACTCGTACGGTCCAGGCGCGGTCACCGACCGCGATTTGCCGGGTCTCCATGCCGATCCACGCTACACGGGAGCGGGCGGGCGCACGCCATGTCCTCGGCCACGTTCCTGGCCGGTGATGACTCGGATCGCAGCACTGTGAGGTGGGTGGCGCGGGCCCTGATTCGGCCCGCGGGCACACCCGGCGGCCGTGCTCAGCGGCCCACGGTCACCGAGGGCAGCCCCGGGGGCGCCCCGCCGCTGATCAGCCGCTCGAGAGCCGCGACGTCGAGGTGTTTCTCGATGAGGTCGGCGAGCAGGTCCAATTGCGCGGTCCGCACCGCCTCCACACTCGTGTCCGGCGCGACGGCGAATCCGGTGCGCCCGGCCTGCTCGGCGGCCTCGCGCAGCCAGGCGCGGCGGAACTGGTCGGATTCGAGCAGTCCGTGCAGGTGAGTGCCCCGTACCGCATCGCGCACACTGCCTTCGGCGACGCCGCCGGGGTCGTCGTCCGAGCCGGCTCCGGCTACCTCGACCCAGGCCGGATCGCCGCTGCGCCGGACGCGGCCGTGGTGAATCTCGTAGCCCGACAGAGACATTCCGGCCACCGCGCCGCCGGTGGTCGCGCCTCGGCCGGCGCTGCGGCGCAGGACCTTGGGTTCGGTGAACTCGATATCGAGGTCGAGCAGCCCGAGGCCCGCGACCTGCCCGGCCGAGGACTCGACCTCGTCGTCGATGCGGCGACCCAGCATCTGATATCCGCCGCAGATCCCGAGGACCGGCTTGCCCGCCGCGGCGTGCGCGCACACGGCATCGGCGATTCCGGTGCGGCGCAACCAGTTCAGGTCCGAGACCGTGGATTTGCTGCCGGGCACGACGACGACGTCGATTCCGGCCAAGCGCGACGGATCGCTCACCCAGCGCACCGAAACCCCCGGCTCGCACGCCAGCGCCTCGATATCGGTGGAATTGGAGATGCGCGGCAGTCGGATGGCGCCGACGGTCAGCCATTCGGTGCCCACCGGCGGGCGAGGCCGCCCGACCGGGGCGTCGGCGACGGTGCCCAGAGAGTCCTCCGCGTCGATCCACAGCTCGTCGCTGAAGGGCAGGACACCGAGCGTCGGGCGGCCGGTGAGCGCGGTCAGCTGCTCCAGGCCCGGGCGCAGCAACTCCACGTCGCCGCGGAACTTGTTGACGATGTAGCCCGAGATCAGCTGCTGATCCTCGGGGTCGAGAATCGCCACGGTGCCGAACAGATGTGCCAGCACCCCGCCGCGGTCGATATCGCCTACCAGCAGCACCGGCAGCTCCGCCGCGCGCGCGAGACCCATATTCGCCAGATCCGTTGCGCGCAAATTGATCTCGGCGGGCGAGCCGGCGCCCTCGCAGATCACGACATCGAAGTCGGCGCGCAGGGCGGCCAGTTCCCCGGCGACGACCTCGCGCAACCGACGCCGGTGCCGGAAATAGTCGCGGGCTCCCACGGTGTCGACGGCGATGCCCCGCACCACCAGTTGCGAGCGGCGATCGCTGCCGGGTTTGAGCAGGACCGGATTGAACCGCACGCTGGGTTCGAGTCCGCAGGCGCGCGCCTGCAATGCCTGCGCCCGGCCGATCTCGCCCCCGTCCAGGGTGACGACCGAATTGTTGGACATGTTCTGCGCCTTGAACGGCGCCACCCGCACGCCGCGCCGCGCCAGCATGCGGCAGATCCCGGCCACCACCACGCTTTTGCCGGCATCGGAGGTGGTGCCGGCGACCAACAGCGCGCCGTTCACCGCATCACCGCGACGGCCACACCCGCGCATCTCATGGGAGCGTGAGGATTTCGGCGCCTTCCTCGGTCACGACCAGCGTGTGCTCGAATTGCGCGGTCCACTTGCGGTCCTTGGTGACGACGGTCCAGCCGTCGTCCCAGATCTCGTAATCGATGCCGCCGAGGTTGATCATCGGCTCGATGGTGAAGGTCATGCCCGGCTCGATGACCGACTCGATGGCGGGCTGGTCGTAGTGCAGGATCACCAGGCCGCTGTGGAAGGTGGGGCCCACGCCGTGGCCGGTGAAGTCGCGGACCACGCCGTAGCCGAAACGGTTCGCATACGACTCGATGACGCGCCCGATCACGTTCAGCGCCCGCCCCGGTCGCACCGCCTTGATGGCCCGCATGGTGGCCTCGTGGGTGCGCTCCACCAGCAGCCGGGCCTCCTCGTCGACGTCACCGGCGAGAAAGGTGGCGTTGGTATCGCCGTGCACACCGTTGATGTAGGCCGTGACGTCGATATTGACGATGTCGCCGTCCTCGATCACGGTGGAGTCCGGAATGCCGTGGCAGATCACCTCGTTCAGCGAGGTGCAGCAGGATTTGGGGAAGCCCTTGTAACCCAGCGTCGACGGGTAGGCGCCGTGGTCGCAGAGATATTCGTGCACGACCGCGTCGAGGTGATCGGTGGTGACGCCCGGGGCGACGGCTTTACCGGCCTCCTGCAGCGCCTGGGCGGCCAGCTTGCTCGCCAGCCGCATCTTCTCGATGGTCTCCGGCGTCTGCACCCACGGCTCGCGACCCTCGTTGACGGTCTTCTTCCAGGCGTACTCCGGCCGTTCGATCGAGCGCGGCACCTCGCGGACGGGCGAGAGCGTTCCGGGGACGAGCGGCTTGCGGGTGCGCACAGACATGCATTCAGACTATCCGCCCCCGGAGGCGCCCACGGCGGCGACGCCCGCTGTGCGCTGCGGTTACCGGGCGGGCGGCGTGGCGACGCCGCTGACGAGGTCGGTGTAGCCGTCGACCAGTTCGGCGAGGTGGTACCAGTGCTTGTGGGTGGTGTCGCTGCGGGCGCCGTCGCGGTCGATGGCGCGGTTGGCGGCGACCCAGCTGCCGGCCATGCGGTCGACCATCGGCCCGAGGACATCGGTGCGCAGCGCGACGCCGGTGCGATAGCCCGGCAGTTCGCGTTCGACCCATTCGTTGATGTCGTCGATGAGTTCACCGCGGCGGCAGTCGATTTCCGCGATGAGAATCGGGTCGGCGATCTGCGCGCGCCGGGTGTGCAGCTCGGCCAGCGCCCGGGCGGATCGCAACAGTTCGCGGTCCTGGAATCGCCGACCTTGGAAGGCGCACAACAATTGCGGGGCTGCTGGTAACGCACTGGCAATCGAAGTCGTCATCGTCGCACCGTCATCACTGATCTCCGGATTTCGCTCGTCCGTAGTTCGGATCGAATGTGGCGAATCTAAGGGTAGATCGGATTCTGCTCTTGCATATGCAAGAACGCAAGATTGCGTCTGCATTGCCGGAATCACGGTGTGGTCACAGTCTTCCCGAACAAGGATACGCCTGCGACGTGCGGTGATGTCTCGAGAACGACTGTGCCGGCAATCATTTCACGGGGCTGCCGTGGGTGGCCGGAACCCGCGACGGCGCGTCGGCGAGCTCCCGCGGCCCGCTCAGTGCGGCGCTAAACCACGCAAAACGATCTCCATACCTTCTCGAAATTCCTCCTCGGCCGAGATTTCCCGGGCCTGCGTGGCGGTTTCGATGAGATAGGGATAGTCGGCCGAGGGCAGCGACGCGATCGCCGCGGTACCGGCCCCGCCGATCGCCGCATAGTGTTCGTTCTCCAGACAGCCGAGCAGGAAGGCCACCAGCGTCCGCTGAGCTATCACTCGCTCCCGCCCCGTGAAGCCGCCGGCGGTGAGGGCGGCGAGGGTGGCGTCCATCCAGCGCAGCGCGGCCGGACTCGCGTGCCGATGCCGCGGCACCAGCGGAGCCGTCGCCGGGTGCGCCGCGACCGCCGCCCGCATCCGCTCTAGCAGTAACGCCAGTTGCGCCCGCCACGGCGCGTCGACGGGGGTGGACACGTCGACCTCACCGAGCACCCGATCGACGATCAGCACTTCGAGGGCCTCACGGTCGGCGACGTAGCGGTACAGCGCCATGGTGGCCATGCCCAATTCGGCGGCCACCGCACGCATCGTCAGCCCGGGCAGACCCGCGCGGTCGATGACCGCCAGGGCTGCCGCCGACAGGTCCGCGGTGGTCAGCGAGCGAGGACGGGGCACGGATTGACAGCGTACAAGATACGCGCATACTGGTTCGTAGGCGTACTAGGTACACCTACGTAGTGAGGAGCATTAATGTCGCCACCCACCACCGTCGCGAGCCGGACCCTGACCGCGGTCACCGGCACCGAGATTCCCGTCCCGGATCCCGACCGCCTGATCCACCTGCAATTCCGCCGGTTCGCCGGATGTCCCATCTGTCACCGGCATCTGCGCAGCTTCGTCACCCGACACGCCGAGATCGCCGCCGCCGGCATCCGCGAGGTCGCCGTATTCCATTCCCCGGCGGACGAATTGACCGACTACGCCGCCGATATCCCGCTGGAGCTGATCGCCGATCCGGACAAGGCGCTGTATCGCGAATTCGGTGTGGAATCCGCACCCCGCGCACTGCTGCATCCGCGGGCGTGGCCGGGTATCGCGCTGGCGGTCGGCAGCGCCGTCGGCCCGATGGCACGCGGCGAACAACCCACGCCCCGCGGCACGCCGCAGGGCGGTCGCCTCGGCCTGCCCGCCGACTTCCTCATCGCCTCCGACGGCTCCATCGCCGCCGCCCATTACGGCTCACACACCGACGACCAATGGTCGGTCGACGAATTGCTCTCCTACGCAAAGGAATTCCGCTCATGATGACCATCGAACTGTTCGTCTCCGGGTCCACACCGACGCGCGAGCGCCGCGCCGCCCTGGCCGAACGCATCCTGCACGCCCTGACCACCGGCGAATCCGCACCCGAGCAGGTCCTCGCTCGCGCCCGGGAGTTGACCCACGTGCTGATCCACACGCCGGAGGTGTGGGCGACCGGCGGTCCCGATCCCTCGACCGCACCGCGTTATCTGGCCCGCGTGACGGTGCCCGGGTCCTGGAGCAACACGGAAGGATTCGGCGCGCACCTGATCGCGGCGATCACCGAGGCCGTCGCCGCGACCGAACCGGATCCGGACCGGCTGTCCCGGGACCCGCATTGCCTGGTGCAGATCATCGGCCTGCGCGAGGGCAATGTCGGCACGCTGGGACATGCGACCTCCGGAACCGAGATCACCCGGCTGATCACCCAGGACTACCACCCGGCCGAGGATCACCGGGACGTGCCCGACGGCCATGTGATCGATCCGGTGTGCGGTATGACCGTGGAGTGGGCGACCGCGCGCTTCACCCTGACGCACGACGGTGTCGACTACGCCTTCTGCGCGCCGGGCTGCCGGAAGGCCTTCGCCGAGGAGCATTCGATCACCGCAGGCGGCTGAACCGGTCCGGCCGGATCAGCTCGTACTCGCGTGCATCTCCCAGATCAGCACCTCACTCGGCGCCACGGCCGTGATGCGCTGCCCGCCGGTGCCCGTGGTGCGTACCGCGTCACCGGCGGACAGGGTGGTCCGCTCGTCCGGGCCCTCGAAGGCGACTGTTCCGCGGGCCACGAAGACATGACCGAACGGCGCCTCCGGCACCAGCACCGAACGGCCCGGGTCCAGCCGTGCGACGTGGAAGGCCGCGTAGCGGTTGCCGAGGGTGATCGCCGTCTCGGCGCGATGGCGAGGTATTCCGGATGCGACGGTGACCAGCTCGTTGCGTGACAGGTCGGCCTCGACGTCGGATTCCTGATAACCCGGCGCGCGGCCGGCCTCGTCCGGCGGTATCCACATCTGCACCACGTGCAGGTTCGCCCGCTCGCCGTACCCCGCACCGTTGCGTTCGGAATGCAGGATTCCGGTTCCCGCGCTCATGCGCTGGGCCAGGCCCGGACGGATCAGGCCCGAGTGCCCCTCCGAATCCTGGTGCACCACAGTGCCTTCCAGCACCCAGGTCACGATCTCGGTATTCAGATGCTGATGGGTGTCGAAACCGGCACCGGCCTCGACGACATCCTCGTTGTGCACCAGCAACATTCCGTGCGCATGGGCGGCGAGATCGAAATTCCCGGTCGCGGGAAACGACTGCCGGGAATCGAGCCATTCGTTCCGCCAGCCGTATCGCTGGCCGGATCGTACGATCCGCACCGCCTCCGCTGCTGTCGGCGCCATGGCGATCGACCTCCGTTCCACCCGTGTTCTCCTGCTGCAATCCCCGGGCAATCGTGGATATTCCCGGGTGGGAACGACCGCGCCGGAACCCGCGGGACGGGCGGTATGCTCGCCCGACCGTTCCCGAATCCGTGGAACGTGCTCGAGCGTCCCGAATCTCACGAGGAGTACGCGCGCGATGGCAGGTAAACGCACGGTGCTGACGGTTCAGTTGCGGCGGTTGGCCGCACTGCTGTCGGAGATGCGTGAGCAGGCGGGGATCAGCAAGGAGGTGGTCAGCGCCCGCACCGGCATCAACGTCACCACGCTCTACCGGATCGAAACCGCGCAGGCGCGCCCGCAGCGGCGCACCCTCACCGCGATGCTCGACCTGTACGGCATCGGCGAACCGCAACGCTCCGACGCGGTGCAGTTGCTCATGGAAGCGCAGAAACCGGGCATGTCGCGGCCGTTCGAGGCGGCCGTCTCGGAGGTCTACGCCGCCTACATCAATTTCGAGACCGAGGCGCTGTCGGCGCGACTGTTCCAGACCTCGTTCATCCCCGGCCTGTTGCAGACCGAGCGCTACGCGTGGGCGGTCCTGGATACCGCGATGCCCAAGGTCGAGACGTCGGTGATCGAACAGCGCCTGCGGGCCCGGGTGGAGCGTTCGAAGGTGCTGACCCGCGACGGTAATCCCCTGGAGTTGTGGGTGGTCCTCGACGAGGCCGCGATCCGGCGGGTCGTCGGCGGGCCCGAGGTGATGCGCGAACAGTTGCTGCGGCTCACCGAGGACACCGACAAGCGCAATGTCATCCTGCAAGTGCTCCCGTTCGGCGCGGGTGCGCACCCGGCGATGGTCGGCTCCTTCGTCGTCCTCGACTTCCCCGATCCGGCCGACCCCGAACTGGTCTACGTCGAGGGGATCGCCGGCGACGATATCGTGGAGGGCCACAACGAGATTCGTCGCTTCGGCGTGATGTTCGACCAGCTGCGCGCGATGGCCCTGAGTCCGCGCGACTCCGCGGAGATGATCAACGAGATCGCCGAGGGCCTGCGCTGAGCGATGCCGGCGCGGCGCCGGTCACTGCCGGCTGGCGCGCCGGAATCCGACCGCCGCCGGCACGGCGAAGACGACCATCGCACCGACCGACCATCCCACCGTCGCCCACAGCGGCCCGCGCGCCGGCTCGCCGAGCGCCAGCGCGCGCATCGAGTCGATCGCCGTGGACATCGGCTGGTGTTCCACGATCGGCTGTGCCCAGCCGGGATAGGCCTCCAGTGGAACGAATCCGGTGCTGAAGAACATCAGCAGCGAGGAGCCGAGCGAAATGGCCTCCACCACGAACGTCTTCGCCGAATACACCGCGACGGCCGTCACCATCGTGGCGAATCCCAGTCCGTAGAGCAGCGGCACGCCGAGCACCGCGAGCGCGGCGGCCGGACGATGGAACCGGAAACCGAGCGCCATACCCACCGCGAACAGCACCACCGTGCACAGCACGATCCGGGCGACCTCGGCGAGCAGCCGCGACAGCAGTCCCGAGGCGCGATGGACCGGCAGCGCCCAGAAGCGGCCCAGCAGACCCGCATCCCGTTCGCGGCCGAGCGTCACCGCCCCCGCCAGCGATCCCGACATCACCGACACCACGGTCACCATCGGAACAGAACCGTAGAGCGCGTCGACGCCTGAGAACGAGGAGATCTGCCGACCGAGCACCGTATTCAGCATCACCAGCAGCAGCGCCGGGAAGACCAGGATCTGCGCCGTCGTGAGCGGATCGCGGCGCCAGCGCCGCAACAGCCGGCCGGTCTGCACCAGGGTCTGCGGCAGCAGATATCGCCAGCGCTCGGTATCCACCTGCACGGTCGCCAGTTCGCGCACCGCGGTGTCCGCCCGCGTCATCGCTGCCGCCGCACGGCCAGCACCACCGAACCGCCGCCGAAGACCAGCAGCCCGGCGGCCGTCCACACCACACCCGGTCCGACCGTCGACCGGTCCACCGCTGTCGCGAAACCCGGCTGGTCACCCGCGAGCGCCCGCATCGCGTCGACGAATTGCGACACCGGCTGATTCCGCGCGAAACCCTGGATCCACGGCGGGAATTGGGAGGCCGGCGCGAACCCGGTGGACACCATGCCGAGGATCAACTGCGGCAGCATCAGCACCTGGGTGGTGGCCTCCGGCGATTTCGACAATGCCCCCAGCAGATCGCCGAACAGTCCCAGCATCAGCCCGACCGACACCGCGAACAGGCCGAAGCCGACTGTTTCCCAGAAGCTTCCGCCGAACCGGAAGCCGATCACGTGCGCGGCCAGCAGCGCCGCCACCAAGGCGATCGTGATGCGGTATCCGGTGGCGGCGGTGCGGGCGACCAGCGGCGCGATCGGCGGAATCGGCATGGTCGCCAGCCGGGCGTCGAGACCGTCGCGGGCGTCGACCGCCGCGCGCAGCGCGGCCGCGGTCGCGCAGAACGACACCGCCTGCATGACGATCATCGGCATCAGGAACTGGGCGTAGCTGCTCGCGCCGTGCCCGGCGAAGCTCATCACCCGATTCAGCGGAACGTAGAAGCCGACGGTGAACACCGTCGGCGCCAGCACCGCGGTGAGCACCTCACCGTTGCGCAGCGAGGGCCGGATCTGGCGGCGGGTCAGCACCCAGCACGGCAGCCACCAGCCGCGCAGCACGGCATGCGTGCCCCGCCGCGGCACCGGCTGGATTCGCACTGTCATTGCCTGCTCCGTTCGCACGCGGTCGGCATCCGTCCATCACACCAGACACCGGGCCGCCGCCGCGCGATCTCGGCGCGAGCGGGGCCCGATTCGCGGTGTATGTCGCGGCTTACCCCGTCTCGTCCCGGACGAACCGGACTCTGCCGCGTGGTCGTCCCACCCTCGGCACCGCGGGGAACTATGCTGTGCGCCGTGCTCGAACCCCAACCCGCCGTCGCGCCCCATCCGGATATCGCCCATCTGGCTCCGCTGCTGGGCACCTGGCGGGGCTCCGGCCACGGGGAGTATCCGACCATCGAGCCGTTCGACTATCACGAGGAGATCCGATTCGGCCACGTCGGCCGGCCGTTCCTCACCTATCGGCAGCGCACCCGCCACGCCGGCGACGGCCGCTCGCTGCACGCCGAAACCGGCTACCTGCGCTCGACCGGCGCGGACCGGGTGGAGCTGATCCTCGCGCACCCCACCGGTATCACCGAGATCTGCGAGGGGCGCATCGCGGTCGTCGAGGACGGACTGCGGCTCGAGCTCGATTCCACTCATATCGGCACCTCGAGTACCGCGAAATCGGTCACCGCGCTGGGCCGCTCGATTCATCTGTCCGGGGACACGATCGACTACAAGCTGCGAATGGCGGCCGTCGGGCAACCGACGCAACATCATTTGTCGGCCAGCTTGCGCCGAGCTGAACAGAATTAAGAATTGACGGTATAACCAGGCTTTTCGTGGTCTCTTCCGCTGCGGGTTCCGGCGCAGGGGGTTGTCGGCGCGCGGCTCTCCGGTTTACGGTTTTCCGGGTCGGCTAATAGTCGGCGAACCGATGGTTCGATGCCAGTGGCTCTCACTCACCGATAAGGGAGAAGACCATGAAGCGTTCGACGCTCACGCTGATCACCGCGGGGATGATCCTCGCCGGGACCGGGGCCGTGGAGATTCTGGGAGACGGTTCGGCCGGGGCGTCACCCCCGACCGAGCACGCGACCTCGGCCACCGTCGGTGGAACGGAGGTGCAGGGACAATAAACGGCTCACGAACGTCACCGCTTTCACCCCCGTGACCGGACGCCACCGAGCGTCCGGTCACGTGTATTCAGGGGGCTCCCGAAAATCTTCGTCCGCACGGCGCGCACACGCCCCGGCTCAGGCACTCCCCGGTGGCAGAGCAGCCAGCATATCCCTGGTGACCGCGACCGCATTGTCCGAACTCCCGCCGCGGACCAGCAGCGTCGCCCACGCGAGATCGCCGCGATAGCCGATGAACCACGAATGCGATCCGCCGTCGACCTCCGCCTCACCGGTCTTGCCGAACACCTCGCCCTGGTCGGCGATCCGCTCGGCGGTACCGCCGGTGACCACCTTGCGCATCATCGCCTGCAGGCCCTCCACCACCTGCGGCGACAGGCTCGGCCGGTCGCCGTGGACGGCCGTCTCGTGCCCGGAGATCAGATACGGCGTCGGCGCCGACCCGTGCGCGACCGTCGCCGCCACCAGCGCCATGCCGAACGGGCTGACCACCACCCTGCCCTGGCCGATCCCGTCCTCGGTGCGAACCACCTCGTCGTCGGCGCGCGGCACCGAACCCGACACGGTCGGCAACCCGGCCACGGTGTAGTCCGGGCCCACCCCCATCCGCGCCGCCGCGTCGGTCAGGGCCGCACCGGGCAGTTCGCTGGCCAATTTCGCGAAGGCCGTATTGCAGGACCGCTCGTACGCCGTCGACATCGGCACATCGCCGAGGGAGAACAGGTCGTAGTTGGGAATTGTCCGCTCCCCCACCACGATTCGGCTCGGACACGGCACGACGGTATCCGGATTCGCGATGTCCGCGGTCATCGCGGCCGCGGCGGTGACGGTCTTGAAGGTGGAGCCGGGCGGATACAGTCCGGTCGTCGCGACCGGCCCGTCGGTGTCGGCGGCCTCGTTCTGCGCCACCGCGAGGATCGCTCCGGTGGAGGGCTGGATCACCACCATCATGGTCTGCTCGCGGCGCGGGTCGACGGCCCGCTGCGCGGCGTTCTGCACGGTGCGGTCGATACTCAGCGAGAACGACGGGGCCGGTTGCGGCGCAACCTCTTTCAGCACATCGGTATCGACGCCGTCGGCATTGACGGTGACCACACTCCAGCCCGCCTTGCCGTCGACCTCGTCGATGACGGTCTTGCGGATCTGCGTCATCAGATCGGGCGCGAAATGCCGGTCGGTGGGAAGCAGATCCCACTGCCGGTCGGTGGTCACTCCGGGCAGGCCCAGCAACTGTCCGCTGACCTGGTCGAATTCCCAATCGCTGAGGCCCAGGACGAGAGTGGGACCGTGTTGTTTCCGGGCGGCGGCCAGGATCGCGTCGGTGGTCAGGGTGTCGTCGAACTGTTTGAGCGCGGCCGACAGCGCTCCGGCCACATAGCCCGGATCCGGGGCGTCGGACACCGCGAACGAAATCCGGTGCACGACCCCCGGAACCAGGACGTCGCTGCCGGATCGTTCGTTGACCCGGGCCCGCGGAGCCGCAGTGGTGCGCAGGTGCAGGCTTTGGGTGTCACCCAGTTTCGGATGGATGTCCGAGGCGCTCCAGCGCACCTTCCACTGCCCGTCGCTGCGCCCCATCTGCAACTGGCCGGAGTAGCTCCAGGCGCGGTCCCTCGGCAGTGTCCACTCGTAGGTGTAGTCGACGGTGGCGGTGTCGCCGGTGACGCGCGCGGATCCGGTGTGCGCGGTCAGGTGCTGCGCCTGCAGGTTCTGCCACGCCGAAGCCAATGCCGCCGAGGCCTTCTCGGGCTGCGTGGTCAGATCGGCGGCGTGCGCCGCGTCCTGCCGGGCGAAGGCGGACAGGAAGGAGTCGGCGGCGGCGACCGGACCCTGCGGTCCGGAGGAACACGCGCTCGCCGTCACCACGACGGCGGCGGCCGCACCCAGCACCAGTGCGCGCGGCGCACATCTCGACTTCCACATTGCCACCGATGGTAGCCAGCCGGTCGCTGGTAAACGTTGCGACACACTGGTTTTGCACAGTAAGCGGGGAATCCCGCGCGCTCAGTCCACGAGGATCGTCGCGAATGTCGCGACCTGATGGAAGCCGACCTTGGCGTACGCGCGGCGGGCGACCTCGTTGTAGGAGTTCACGTACAGGCTCGCGGTGCGCCCGGCCGCGACCACCGCGTCGGCGACCGCGGCCGTCCCGGCGGTGCCGAGACCGCGACCCCGCCACTGCGGATGGACCCACACGCCCTGGATCTGACCGGTCCGCCGCGACATCGCCCCGACCTCGGCCTTGTAGACGACCTGGCCGTCCTCGAAGCGCGCCCACGCGCGGCCCGCCTCGATGAGGCTCGCCACCCGGCGCCGGTATCCGCGCCCGCCGTCGCCGGCCCGCGGATCGACGCCGATCTCCTCGGTGAACATCGCGACCGCGGCGACCAGATACCGTTCCAGCTCGTCGCTGCGCACGCGACGCACCTTCGGATCGGGAATGGCGCGGGCGCGGCCGTCGAGGGCCAGCAGCGGCTGATCGGCGCGGATCTCACGCGGCGGACCCCACCGCTGTTCCAGCGTCTCCCACAGCGGCAGCGCCAATTCCTGGCGGCCCACCACCGAGGAGCACACCCGCGGCCACCGGGCCGCGCGGTCGGCGAAGGCCCGCATATCGTCGGTCGTTCCGCGCAACGGCACCAGATTGGCGCCGGAGAAACACAGCGAATCCGCCGGGGTACGCCGCGTCCACAATTCCCCGCCGCCGCGGTTGTCCAGGCCGTATTCCTGCAGACGCGCGGCAACCATGCACCCGGCCACCGGATCGGTGTCCAGCACTTCCAGCACCTGCGCCAGATCGCGATCCGCGAGCTGACGAGCACCGGAAATCCGTGACCGGCGCGACGGTTCCAGCACACTCCGCACGCTCCCAGCCTGCCATGAACGACGCCTGCGTGCGGGGGCTTTGCTCGGCTCCAAGGGCAGAATGCGCCCGGCGCGCAACACGCCCGCTCCCCTGTCCGCGTCCGGCGGTCAGCCGACGGTCACGACGGGCTCGCCGTTCTCGGCGCCGGTACCCATCTCGTCGGCGATGCGCATGGCCTCTTCGATCAGCGTCTCCACGATCTGGTGTTCCGGCACGGTCTTGATGACCTCGCCCTTCACGAAGATCTGGCCCTTGCCGTTACCGGAGGCGACACCCAGATCGGCCTCACGAGCCTCACCGGGACCGTTGACCACACAGCCCATGACCGCCACCCGCAGCGGCACCTCGAGACCCTCCAGACCCGCGGTGACCGCGTTGGCGAGGGAGTAGACGTCGACCTGCGCACGTCCGCAGGACGGGCAGGACACGATCTCGAGTTTGCGCGGACGCAGATTCAGCGACTGCAGGATCTGCCCGCCGACCTTGACCTCCTCGGCGGGCGGCGCGGACAGCGAGACCCGGATGGTGTCGCCGATGCCCTCGCTGAGCAGGGCGCCGAAGGCCACCGCCGATTTGATCGTGCCCTGGAAGGCCGGCCCGGCCTCGGTGACGCCCAGGTGCAGCGGGTAGTCGCACTGTGCGGCCAGCTGCCGGTAGGCCTCGACCATGACCACCGGATCGTTGTGCTTGACCGAGATCTTGATATCGCCGAAGCCGTGCTCCTCGAACAGGCTCGCCTCCCACAGCGCCGACTCCACCAGCGCCTCTGGGGTGGCCTTGCCGTATTTCTCGAGCATGCGCTTGTCCAGCGAGCCCGCGTTCACGCCGATCCGGATCGGGATCCCGGCGGCACCGGCGGCCTTGGCGACCTCCTTGACCCGGCCGTCGAACTCCTTGATGTTGCCCGGATTGACGCGCACGGCGGCACAGCCGGCATCGATCGCGGCGAAGATGTAGCGGGGCTGGAAGTGGATGTCCGCGATCACCGGGATCTGCGACTTCTTCGCGATCATCGGCAGCGCGTCGGCGTCCTCCTGCCGCGGGCAGGCCACGCGCACGATGTCACAGCCCGAGGCGGTCAGTTCCGCGATCTGCTGCAGCGTGGCGTTCACGTCGTGGGTCTTGGTCGTGGTCATCGACTGGACGGAGATGGGGTGATCACTGCCCACTCCCACCGTGCCCACCATCAGCTGGCGCGTCTTACGCCGCGGTGCGAGGACCGCCGCCGGTGCGGCCGGCATCCCCAGGGTGATGGCTGTGCTCACGTTCGGCTGCCTACTTTCGTCTGCGTCTGGTGCACCCGTTCGTTGCCGAGTCTAGTGCGGGCGGTATGAGAGCGACCTGTGAGAGCACCGACACCCCGGCCGGTGAACCACGCACTCATGGTGCGCCACCACCGCCGAACGACTGTGACCAGGACAGTACCGTCGCCGGGCCGAGCTGCCCGGCACACCCGGTATGCCCGGTCATCCGCGTTTTTCCGCCCGGATGCCGAGGTGGTTACCGTGGACGAGCCGAAGACCGGCAAGCACCGTCGCGTTCAGGAGGATTCACCGGATGTACATCCCGCGACCACGTGTCGGGCGGCGCTGACCGTGCGCCTGGCGATGACTCCCGAACTGCCCGCCGACCCGGAAGCGGCTGCGGCACTGCAGGAACGATTGCGCGATTCGGTGCTCACCCACGACCCGCGGCCGCCGAGCTTTCGCACCGTCGCGGGCCTGGATTCGGCCTACGACGAGTCCGGCGCGGTCGTCGCCGCCGTCGTGGTCCTCGATCTCGACACGATGGCGACCGTCGACACCGCCGTCGCCCGCGGCAGGACGCGGTTTCCGTACGTGCCCGGCCTGCTCGCGTTCCGGGAACTGCCGACCACCCTGGCCGCGCTGGAACGCCTCGAGACTACGCCCGACCTGCTGGTCTGCGACGGCCAGGGCATCGCCCACCCGCGGCGCTTCGGGCTGGCGTGCCATCTGGGGGTGCTGACCGGCCTGCCGTCGATCGGCGTCGCCAAGACGGTGTGGGGTCGATGCGACGAGCCCGATGCCGCGCGGGGTTCGGTATCCGACATCACCGTGGACGGCGAGGTGGTCGGCCGGGCGCTGCGCACCCAACCCGGGATCAAACCGGTGTACGTGTCGGTGGGCCATCGCATCTCCCTCGACACCGCATGCGCCCAGGTTCTCGCGCTCGCACCGAAGTACCGCCAGCCGGAAACCACCCGCCGCGCCGACCATCTGTGCCGAACACTGTTGCGCGACACCGTCGCTCGCGGCTAGGGAAGCGCCCCGGCACAGCGGGCGAGGAGCGCTGGGTGGCAGCATCGAGCCAGCCTACGAATACGGCCATTGGCAACTTCATCGCTAATTAACGATTCACGTTGCGCGGACCCGCGAGATTCGCCGAACGCCACCGCCACCCGGAGCGACGGACATCAGTGTCCGGGCGGCGCCAGAGTCGAATGTCACCTCGTTTCAGATATTCGTTCTCGAATTGCGATCGCGCCTGATGCGGTCGATTGTTTTCCGTTTCGTCGTACCCGATCGAAGTAGCCGAAATCCGATCACGATTCGCCGATCGCCACCGGACGGGAACCCTTTACTCCGAACCGCGTCGGCCGCGTCCGATCGCCACGAACACTGCATTTCAAGACGAACACCGCAGATCAGACGGCACGACAGGGGAACGGCCACCGGAGGTGGATATGACGAATCACGAAAGAGCAAGGCGCGGTCGCATTTCGCGCCCGATTCGTGCCTTGACGACCATCGCCGCCGGGCAGACGATAGACCGATGACCGGCGATGAGGAATTGATTCAGGTCGAACAAGTCATCGAGCGAATGATCGCGTGTCACCCGTCCGTCCCACCCGGGGACATAGAACTCATCGTGCGCGACATCCACAAGCGCTTCTCCGACGCGCGAGTACACGACTTCGTCCCTCTCCTCGTCGAGAAGGCAGCCCGGCAAGCGATCAGCATCCGGGCCGCAGGAACACCGGCACCCGCGTCTCGCACCCGTCCGCGCGGCACGCGCGCAGTGACGGTCATCTGAGGGGACGAGTACGTGGGGAAGAAGTCCCGCCACGGCAAGCGCCGGGCCGACACCCCGGGGAACACGCTCACCGAGCGTTCCCACCGTCCGCCGCGAAGCTCGGCGGAGCTGTCCGGCGCGCAGGAATCCGCGGCGGCGAGGTCGAACGAGCCGATATCGAACACGCCGATGTCGAACAAGGAGTACCGGCGGCTACTGCGGCCGCTGCAGGCCGAACTGGTCGCACTGCAGGAGTGGGTGAAAGCCTCCGGCGCGCGGATCTGCCTCGTCTTCGAGGGCCGCGACACGGCCGGTAAGGGCGGAGTCATCAAGGCCATCACCGCGCGCGTGAGCCCGCGGGTGTTCCGGGTCGTCGCCCTGCCCGCCCCCACCGAGCGGGAGAAGTCGCAGATGTACATCCAGCGCTATCTGCCGCATCTGCCGGCCGCCGGCGAGGTCGTCATCTTCGACCGCAGCTGGTACAACCGGGCCGGCGTCGAACGGGTGATGGGTTTCTGCACCGACGAGCAGGCCCGGCACTTCCTCGAGCTGATTCCGACGGTGGAACGCGAGATCGTCGACTCGGGCGTCATCATGCTGAAGTACTGGCTGGAGGTCGGTCAGGACGAGCAGACGCGGCGGCTGCAGAGCCGCATCGACGACCCCCGCAAGACCTGGAAACTGTCGGATCTGGATCTGCGCTCCTACAGCCGCTGGTACGACTATTCGCGGGCACGGGACGAGATGTTCCACTTCACCGACACCGGCTGGGCGCCCTGGTATATCGCGGCCACCGACGACAAGAAGCGCGGCCGGCTCAACATCATCAGTCACCTCCTCGGCCGGATCGACTACGAGCCGCTCGATCGGCCGCAGGTCGTGCTACCGGATCGGCAGAGCGCGAACGGCTATCGCGTCCCACCGCAGCCGCTGCACTGGATTCCGACGCCGTACTGAGAGTTGCGAGCCGAGGGAGAGGACGAGCGTTATGGCGGACACACAAGCGGTGCCCCGGAATCCGTCCGCCGGTGCACCGGCACCCGAACCTGCCGATTGGCACGCCCGCGACGCCGACGCGGTGGTGGCCTCGCTGTCCTCGGACCGGCACGCCGGACTCACCACCGCCGCGGCCGAGCAGCGGCGTAAACGCTACGGCCCCAACGAAATAGCCGCCGAGCCCGCACCGGCGCCGTGGGCCGTCGCGCTGCGACAGCTCCGCGATCCGATGAACCTGATGCTGGTCGCCGTGGTGGTGGTCAGCGTCGTCATCGGCGAGATTCCGACGGCCGTCGTGGTCGGGGTGCTGGTCGTGCTCAACGTCGTACTCGGCACGCGACAGGAACTCGTGGCGCGCGCGAGCGTGGACGCGCTGGCGAAGATGCAGTCCCCGCAGGCGCGGGTGGTGCGCGACGGAGTGCTGACCCAGCTCGACGCGCTCGAGCTGGTGCCCGGCGATATCGTCCAGCTCGAAGCGGGCGATATCGTCCCCGCCGACGGCCGGCTCGTCACCTCCGCGACGCTGGAGACCCAGGAGGCGGCGCTCACCGGTGAAAGCGCCCCCGTGGCCAAGGATCCCGGCACTCTCGCCGCCGCGGACCTACCGCTCGGCGACCGCGGCGACATGGTCTATCAGAACACCTCGGTCACCCGGGGGACCGCCACCATGGTGGTCACCGAAACCGGGATGAACACCGAGATGGGCCGGATCGCGTCCATGCTGTCGGCGGTCCCCCCGTCGAGATCACCGCTGCAGCGTGAACTGGATTCGCTGACGAAGCTGCTCGGGGTGATCGCGTGGACGGCGGTGGCGATCATCGTGGTGATCGGTGCGCTGCGCGGCCAGGATGTGACAGCGATACTGCTGCTGGGCATTTCGATGGGCGTCTCCGCGATTCCCACCGGGCTGCCGACCTTCGTCCAGGCGATGCTGGCCTACGGCGCACGCCGCCTCGCCGACGCCAAGGCCGTGGTCAAGAACCTCACCGATGTCGAGACGCTGGGCGCGACCAGCGCGATCAACTCGGACAAGACCGGCACCCTGACCATGAACCAGATGACGGTGCGATCGCTGTTCTTCCACTGCCGCTGGTACGGCGTGACCGGAGAGGGCTACAGCACATACGGAACGGTCACCGAGGCCGCGGGCGAAGGCGTCCCGGATTTCAGCCTGCTCGCCTATGGTCTGTGCCTGGACAGCGACGCCACCGTGTCCGACACCGGAGAGGTGGTCGGCGATCCGACCGAAGCGGCGCTGGTGGTACTGGCGGCCAAGCTCGGCATCGACGCTCCGCTCACCCGCCGCGCCTACCCGCGCATCGCCGCGGTGCCCTTCGACTCGGCCTACAAATTCATGGCCACCTTCCACCATCTGCGCGTCGACGATCGGACTCGATTCGTCGAATTGGTCAAGGGCGCACCGGATATGGTCCTGGCCCGCTGCGCGAGCGCCTACCGCCCCGGCCGCACGGAGGTGCCCATCGACGAGGCGCGCGCCGAGATCACCGCCGCGATGCACACCATGTCGGAGCAGGGCCTGCGCGTTCTCGCCTTTGCCGTCCGGATCCTCGACGGCCGGGTGGACGCCGCGCGGGCCGATCCCATGTCGCTGGTCGAGAATCTCACCTTCGTCGGCATGGTGGGTATCATCGACCCGCTGCGGCCCGAGGCGGTCGATTCGGTGCGCATCGCCCACGAGGCAGGGATCGACGTGCGCATGATCACCGGCGACCACGCGATCACCGCCGCCGCGATCGGAGCCGAACTCGGGCTGGGGCCGGGGGTGGTCGGCGGCGCGGAACTACAAGCCATGACCGACGAGCAACTGGCCGAGGCGCTGCCGAATCTGCACGTGTTCGGCCGCGTGACCCCCGAGGACAAGCTGCGGCTGGCCGGCGTGATGCAGCGCGGCGGCGCGGTGGTGGCGATGACCGGTGACGCGGTCAACGATGCCGCCGCGTTGAAGAAGGCCGATATCGGCGTCGCGATGGGTTCGGGCAGCGAGGTCACCAAACAGGCCGGCAAAATGGTGCTCACCGACGACAACTTCGGGACGCTGATCACCGCGATCCGCCTCGGCCGGGCCATCTACGACAAGATCGTGTCCTACATCCGGTATCAGATGTCGAAGCTGTTCTCCCTGGTGCTGCTGTTCTTGGTGGCCAGCATCTTCGACATCAACCACGGCGTCGCGCTGACCCCGCTGATGGTGCTGTTCCAGCACTTCTTCATCACGCTGTTCCCGGTCGCCGTCATCATGACCGACCCGCCGCCGGCGAATCTGATGAACAAGCCGCCGCGCGATCCGGCGATGCCGATCGCCAACCGGACCGCGTTCGCGCAGTGGCTGGCCTACGGTGTGCTGCAGTTCGCGGTCGCCCTTGCCGCCATGCTGCTGGCTCCCGGCGAGATGAGTACGGACACCGCCTCGGTGCCGATGACGACGACCTTCGTGGTGCTGTCACTGGGTTCGGTCCTCGCCGGGCTCGCGATGCGTCGCGATCCCGAATCCGGTTTCACCGCACCGGTTCTCGGTGCGCTGAAGATCTTGTCGATCCCGGTCGTCGTCACCGTGCTTGCCGTGGAATCGGGTTTCCTGCAGGATCTGCTGATGACGACATCGCTGACGGGTGGCCAGTGGCTGGCCTGTCTCGGCTGGTCGGTGCTGATCCCGATCGCGATCGAGGCGGAGAAGGCGCTGCGGCGCAGGCGCATCCGCCACAGCGCACCGCAAATTCCGCTCGACACTGCGGCCGCGGTGACGCCGCTGCGCGCCCGGGCGCACTGAGGCGCGGCCGTGGGCTGGCGAGACAGTATCGGCCGGCTGCCCGGAATCGCGACCGCGCGTGGATATCACCGTGACTGGCTGCGCGCGGATGTGACCGCGGGCCTCGTCCTGACCGCGCTCCTGATTCCCGCGGGCATGGGCTACGCCGAAGCCGCCGGGCTGCCCGCCTACGCCGGCCTGTACGCGACCATCGTTCCGCTGCTCGCCTACGCCGTGGTCGGCCCGTCGCGAATCCTCGTACTCGGCCCCGACTCGTCGCTGGCCCCGCTGATCGCGGCGGCGGTGCTGCCGCTGGCGGCCGCCGGTGATCCCCGCAGCGCCCTCGCGCTGGCGGTCGTACTGGCCGTACTCGTCGGCCTCATCCTGCTCGTCGGCGGTTTCCTGCGCCTCGGATTCGTCACCGAACTGCTGTCCAAACCCATCCGGCTGGGATATCTGAATGCCATCGCGCTGATCGTCGTCGTCGGGCAGGTGCCCAAACTGCTGGGATTCTCGGTCGAGGAGACCGGTCTGCTCGCCGAGATCGCGGCCATCGTCCGGGCGGTCTTCCACTCCGGCATCGAACCGGTCGCAGCGGCCGTCGGCATCGGATCACTCGCCGTCATCGTGATCTTCCGGATGTGGCTGCCGATCGTGCCGGGTGTGCTCGTCGCGGTCGTCGCCGGCATCGTGATCTCCGCGGCCGCCGGGCTCACCGACGAGATCGGGATGGTCGGCGCGTTGCCCGAGGGCCTGCCGCTGCCCTCGGTCGGCGGGGTCGGCCGGCACGAGGTCGCTCGCCTGATCGGGCCCGCGGCGGGTATCGCGCTGATCGCCTTCGCCGACAGCGGCGTCCTGTCGCGCACGTTCGCCTCGCGCCACGGCGAGGACGTCGACGGCAGTACGGAAATGAAAGCGATCGGGGTCGCCAATGTGGCCGGCGGGCTGTTCGGCGGATTTCCCGTGTCCGCCAGCGGCTCTCGCACCCCCGTCGCCGAACAGAACGGTGCGCATACGCAATTGGCGGGTGTGGTCGGAGCGGCCGCGGTGTTGCTGTTCGTCCTCATCGCCCCCGGACTCACGGCCTACCTTCCCGACGCGACGCTCGCGGCGGTGGTGATCGTCGCGGCCACCGCGTTGATCGATGTGCGCGGCCTGGTCCGGATGTGGCGGATGAGCACGGTGGAATTCGGCCTCGCCGTGGCCGCGTTCCTGGGCGTCGCGCTGGTGGGCGTCCTGCAGGGCATTCTGGTCGCGATCGGGCTGTCGTTCGTCGCGGTGGTCGCGCGGGCCTGGCAGCCGTACCGCACCGAACTCGTCGCCACCGCGGACCGGCCGGGTTTCCACGACATCGAACGCCACCCCGAGGGACACCGCTTCCCCGGCCTGGTGCTGGTGCGTTTCGACGCGCCCCTGTTCTTCGCCAACGGCCAGATCTTCGACGACTACGTGCGCTCGCTCGTCGCGCGGGCTCCGTACCCGGTCGAATGGGTGGTCGTCGCCGCCGAACCGATCACCGGCCTCGACACCACGGCCGTCGACGAACTCGTCGATCTCGACCGGTACCTCGAGGGCCGCGGGATCCGGCTGGCCTTCGCGGAGATGAAAGGGCCGATCAAGGACACGATCATCCGCTTCGGCGTCGGCGACCGGTTCGACGCGACGCATTTCTACCCCACCGTCGACGCAGCGGTCGATGCCTTCCAGCACCGATCCGATCACACGACCGATACCTGAGCCCCCGGGACGAGGCCTGCCATGAACCACATCTACGCCGAAGAGCCACCCTCGCACCGCCGATCCGGAGACGCAGCGAACGACGGCGGCCGCTCGCCGCGCGCCCGATCACGCTGGGCGCGAACAGCATTCGTCTTCGCCGGTGCGGCCGTCGTGGTGCCGGTCGTATTCGCCGACGTGCTGGGTACCCTCGCGCTGCTGATCGTCGGTGCGGGCGGGGTGGTGGTGACGGTGGCCGCGCTGTACTGGTTCGTGAGCGACCGTGGGGCGATTCGGTGGGTGTCGGCGATCGTGGCGGTGGCGGCGCCGATCGTGGTTCTCGTCATGTTCGTGCGCACGGGCCTGCTGTGGGTCGTGCTGGTGGCGGGCGCGCTGGCCTTCGCGTCCATGTTCTGTGCCCGCGCCGCGCTGCGGCCGGGTGAGGCCCACACGACGGCGATCGAATACTCCGCGCCGCCACCGCGACGACCGTTCCTGATCATGAATCCCCGCTCCGGGGGAGGGAAAGTCGCGAAGTTCGATCTGCGGCGCCGAGCCGAAGAGCTGGGCGCAGAGGTTGTGCTGATGGAGGGCCGCGTCGATGTCGCCGCCCTGGCTCAGGAGGCCGTCGAACGAGGTGCGGACCTGCTGGGCGTCGCGGGCGGCGACGGGACCCAAGCGCTCGTGGCCGGGGTCGCCGCCGCGCACGACCTGCCGTTCCTCGTGCTCAGCGCGGGCACGCGCAATCATTTCGCGCTGGACCTCGGGCTCGACCGCACCGATCCGGCGACCGGGCTCGACGCCTTGCGCGACGGCGTGGAGATGCGCGTCGACCTCGGCCGGATCAACGGCCGGCCGTTCGTCAACAACGCCTCGTTCGGCGTCTACGCCGAGATCGTGCGCAGCCCCGCCTATCGCGACGACAAGACCGCGACCGTCCTGCGCCTGCTGCCCGATCTGCTCGCCGGCCACAGCGGGACCCCGCTGGTGGCGCGTATCGGCGCCACCACGGTCACCGGCCCGCAGGCGGTGCTGGTGAGCAACAACCCCTACGGCACCAGCGATCTCGCCGGGCTGAGCCGCCGCGACCGCCTCGACCGCGGCGTGCTCGGGGCGGTCACGGTCTCGGTCTCCGATACCCGCGCGGCATTGGGTCTGATCCGTCGCACACACAGCCACGGACTGACCCAGCAGACCGCATCCGAAGTCGTCGTCGAGGCCGAGAGCTCACCGATCCCCGTCGGCGTCGACGGGGAATCGCTGCTCCTCGACACACCGGTGCGATGCGTCGTGGAACCCGGCGCGCTGCGCGTGCGCGTACCGCGCAACCGCCCCGGAACCCGCCCTGCCGCAGCCGCTCTGGACTGGCTGCGCCTGCGCGATCTGGCGCTCGGTCGCGCGAGCGCCGAATCCGCTACGGGAACAGCTTGATCGGGTTCACGATGTCGGCGACCAGGGTGAGGATCATGTACGCCCCGCCGATCACCACCACCACGTAGGTGGCGGGCAGCAGTTTCAGGTAGTCGACCGGAGCGCCGTTGGGCAGGCCCTTGCGGTTGCGCCACATGTTGCGCAGCTTCTCGAAGATCACCACCGCGATGTGGCCGCCGTCCAGCGGGAGCAGGGGCAGCAGGTTGAACGCGCCGAGGAAGAAGTTCAGGCTGGCCAGCACCAGCACGAACGCACCCCACAGCCCATGTTCGGCGGTTTCGCCGCCGATCTTGCTGGCGCCGTAGACGCTGACCGGAGTGTCGGCATCGCGCTGGCCGCCGGTGACCGCATGCCAGAGGCTGACCACCTTGCTCGGCATCTGCGCCAGCGAGGCGAACGTGCGGCCGAACATGTCACCGGTGAATGCCACCGAGGCCGGAACCGCGGAGATCAGGTTGTGCTTCACGGGACCGTAGAAGTCCTGTGCCACACCGACTTTGCTCACGTACACCGGCGTGGTGACGCGCTCGGAACTGTCGGTGGACTTCAGCGGATAGGTCGCCACCCGCTCCGGGGTCACCGGAATCTGCAGGGTCTGATCGTCACGTTTCACCGTGTAGACGACCGGGCCGTTGGCCTTCTCGGTGATCGAGCGGAAGTCGTTCCAGGTCTTGACGGGCTTGCCGTCGATCGCGGTCACCAGATCGCCGCGCTTCAGCCCGGCGCGTTCGGCCGGGCCGGGGCCGGTGCACTTCTGCATCGACCCGTCGGGGTTCTGCGCGGGCACGCAGCCGGCCGGGTAGATCTGGGTGGCCGGCGGCGAATCCAGCCGCGGCAGCCCCCAGGCCACCGCGAGCAGCATGATCAGCAGGAAGCCCAGGATGAAGTTCATCGCGATGCCGCCGAACATCACCACCAGCCGCTTCCAGGTGGCCTGCCGGTACATCGCGCGATGCAGGTCCTCGGGTGGAACCTCGTCCAGCGCGGTCATCCCCGCGATATCGCAGAAACCGCCCAGCGGCAGCGCCTTGAGGCCGTATTCGGTCTCACCGCGGCGGAACGAGAACACCTTCGGCCCGAAGCCGACGAAGTAGCGGCGCACCTGCATGCCGGTGGCCTGCGCCGCCCACATGTGGCCACATTCGTGTAGCGCCACCGATACCGTGATGCCGAGGGCGAACAGCACGAATCCGATCGCGAAGCCCATGCGGTATGGAACCCTCCTGAATCAGTTGCTCACGAGCGTGCGCGCACGCTGTCGCGCCCACGCATCCGCCGCGAGCACCTCGTCCAAGGTACTGGGTTCCGCGGCCCAGCGGTCGGCCGACTCGACGACCCGCGCGACCGTGCGCACGATATCCGGGAATCGCAGCGCACCGTCGAGGAATGCCTGCACCGCGATCTCGTTGGCGGCGTTGTACACCGCGGTGACGCTGCCACCGGCCTTACCCGCCGCGCGAGCCAGCTCGACCGCCGGGAAGACCTCGTTGTCGACCGGTTCGAATTCCCAGGTGAACGCGGTGCCGAAGTCGATCGGGGCGAGGGTGCCCGGCACCCGGTCGGGCCAGCCCAGGGCCAGTGCGATCGGCAGCTTCATATCGGGCGGGCTGGCCTGGGCGAGGGTGGAACCGTCGGTGAAGGTCGCCATCGAATGCACGATCGACTGCGGATGCACCGTGACATCGATCTTGTCGTAGTCGATCCCGAACAGCATGTGCGCCTCGATCAGTTCGAGGCCCTTGTTCACCAGCGTGGCCGAATTGAGGGTGTTCATCAAACCCATCGACCAGGTGGGATGAGCCTTGGCCGCGTCGGGGTCCACCGATTCCAGCATCTCGGCGGTCCAGCCCCGGAACGGGCCGCCGGAGGCGGTGAGCACCAGCCGCGCGACCTCGTCGGCGCGCCCGCCGCGCAGACACTGCGCCATCGCCGAGTGTTCGGAGTCGACCGGGACGATCTGCCCGGGAGTGGCGGCCCGGGTCACCAGACTGCCGCCCGCCACCAGTGATTCCTTGTTGGCCAGGGCCAGGCGCCGCCCCGATTCCAGAGTCGCGAGCGTCGGGCGCAGCCCGAGCGCGCCGACCAGGGCGTTGAGCACCACGTCGGCGTCGGTGCGGCGCACGAGTTCGGTCACCGCGTCCGGACCGGCCAGGCCCACACCGAGTTTCGCGGCGGCGGCCGGATCGGCGACGGCCACGTTGTCGGTACCGGTGGCGCGGATCTGCTCGGCCAGCAGGTCGGTATTGCCGCCGCGCGCGGCCAGTCCGACCACCTGGAATCGGTCCGGATTGGCGGCGACGACCTCCAATGCCTGGGTGCCGATGGAGCCGGTGCTGCCCAGCAGCAGAACTTTCACGATGTCGGACACGCACTCATTGTCCACGGTGAATCGCCGCGCACGTCACCCCGCTGGCTACGACGCCCGGTCGTATGCAAACATATTCTCGACAGTCACCTTCACGACCTGCGGACCTCACGGTGCACTCCGCGCACCCGAACCGCAGCGAACACGGAAATGATGGGAGCGAACGTGGCCGCCACGGAACTGGAACCCGCCAAGAGCGCCGGCGTCGTCACCAAGGTCGATCCCGCCGAGGTTCCCTCCGCCGCCTGGGGCTGGAGTGGTGAATCGCGGCGCACCTTCCGTATCGCCGGATGGGTCGTCTTCCTGATCCTGCTGGCCATGCTGTTCGAGAACCAGCAGGGCCACACCTCGGGCACCGGCTACACCGGATACATCTTCCTGATCGGTTTCGCCGTCGCGCTGGCGGGCATCCTGATCCGCGATTCGATCATCCGGCGCAAGCCGCGCTGAATCACCGTCGCGTAGCGCATCATTCGACCGGCCGCTGAGGTGCTGACCTCAGCGGCCGCGTCGTTTCCGCGGGCCGCCGGCCTTGCCCGCCCGTCCCGGCTTCGCCGCGCCGCCCCGGCGTGCGGCCGGTTTCGCACCGCCGTCGCCTCGGCCCCTACCGCGCTGCGCCGCAACACCTTCGGCGCGCGCACCGGAATCCTGCCGGCCGCGCCGATCGCGTTCACCGGCGGTCCGGGAACTGCGTGCCGTGCGCCCGCGCACGACGCCGATGAATTCCTCGGCGAGTTCGACCGCGTCCTCGATCGGCCACGACAGCGCGACCTGGGTCGGATCGACATCGGTGAGCGGACGATAGATCAGGTCGCGGCGGTGATGCAGCCGTGCCAGCGACTGCGGCACCACCGCCGCCCCGCCGACCGCGGCCACCAATTCGACGGTGTCGCCCACCGCGTCGAGATCGGTCGCGTCCTGCATCCGCTCGCCCTCCAGATCGGCCAGGCTCACCTCGTCGAACAGCCCGATCGGATGATCCTTCTGCACCACCGCCACGGCGACCTCGTGGTAGAGCGGAATCGCGTGCAGCCCGGCCCGATCGATCGGTAACCGGACGAAGCACATGTCGACCCGTCCCCGCGCCAGTACGTCGCGCTGCTGTGCCTGCGGCACGGCGATCAACTCGAGCGGGACATCGGGGAACCGTTCGGCCCACACCCGCGCCCACTTGGCGACGGTGACGCCCGGGACGTAGCCGATGCGCAGCGCGGCGGGAGCAGACTCGGTCATGCGGTCAGCGTATGGCACCGGGCGGGCCGGTTCGGCATCCACCGCGAACCACGGCGACCCGATACGCGATCCAGGTGACGCGGAGTTCGACGGCAGTGGTCGAAACCGTGCCCACCGGGCGAACACGGTAGAAATGATCGAGTACGTTTCCCATCCTTCCCCGGCGTCCCGGGCAGACCAGATCGGATATGCGTTGACGACCCCCTCCCCGGCCCCGATGGCATCCGGCGGCCCCGGATTCGATCGGCCGCTGTTCACCACCATCACCGATTTCGCCGACCACACCCGGTGGCTCAACGACGCGATGCTCTGGTGGACCGACGCCGGTTTGGCGGTGTTCGCGGTGCTGATGGTGATCGGCTGGTGGCAGGCCCGGCGCCGCGACGACCGGTCGATGGCGCTGGCGCTGCTGGCTCCGGTCAGTGTGGTGGTCGCCTATCTGGTCGCCGAGGTGGTGAAGGTGATCGTCGCCGAACCACGCCCGTGCCGGGGCGTGCCGACCGCCTACATCATCGAAACCTGTCCGGTGCCGAGCGACTACTCGTTTCCCAGCGGTCACACCACCACCGCCGCGGCGACCGTCGCGGCGCTGTATCTGCTGAATCGGCGGCTGGGCTGGATCACGGCCGTCTTCGCGGTCGTACTGGCCTTCAGCCGGGTCTATGTCGGCGGTCATTACCCGCACGACGTCGTGGCGTCGGCGATCCTGGCTATTCCGGTCGCCGCTGCCGTCAGTCTGCTGCTGGCCCGCCCCGCCACGGCGGTGGTGACGCGCATGCGGTCCTCCGCACTGGCGCCGCTGGTCGCCGACGCCTCGACGGCGCCGGCATCCCGGATGTGAGCCTCACGCTATTCTGTCCGACGTGGCGGTGGGGCTCGCCACTTCGGCGCCGCGGCCGGAGCAACCGTGATCGGACGATCGCCAACAGTCCCTACTCGAGGTACCACCATGTTCGTGTTCGAGTAGGAGTCCGTCGTTGACCGAGCTACGCCGTGAGGAGCCCCGGCCCGGCGAATCCGCCGACCGGCCCGTCGATCCCGATATCGATCTGCACGTCCCGTCGCAACGCCGCGAACTGCTTCGCGAACACGGCGCGGTGCTGGCGGTGATCGGGCTGGGTGGCGGATTGGGCGGTCTGTCCCGCTACGGCCTCACCCAGCTCCTGCCGACACGCCCCGGGCAGTTCCCGTGGGGCACATTCACCGAGAATGTGCTCGGCTGCCTCGCGATCGGCGTGCTGATGGTGCTGATCACCGAGGTCTGGTCGGCGCATCGACTGGTGCGGCCGTTCCTCGGGGTCGGATTTCTGGGCGGGTTCACCACCTTCTCCACCTACGCCGTCGAAATCCGTAATCTGCTGCAACCCGGTTCGGCCGTGACGGCGTTCGTCTATCTGGCCGCTACCCTGCTGAGCGCGCTGCTCGCGGTCCTCGCCGGGGTGACGCTGGCGCGAATGACGCTGCTCCGCAAGATGATTCGAGGAGAGGCACGATGACCGTCGTCCTGGTCTTCGCCGGTGCGGTGCTCGGCGCCCCGGCCCGCTACCTCACCGATCGGTTCGTCCAGGCACGCCACGACAGTCTGTTTCCCTGGGGCACGCTGACGGTCAACATCGTCGGCTGCCTGATTCTGGGCGCGCTCACCGGCGGTGCGGCCGGCAGCCCGGTGCTGGCGTTCGCGGGCACCGGATTCTGCGGGGCGCTCACCACCTACAGCACCTTCGGTTACGAGACCGTCCGGCTGCTCGAGCAGCGCTCCGTGTTCTACGCCGCGATGAACGTGGTGATCAGCGTGATCGCCGGACTCGGCGCCGCGCTGCTCGGCTATGCCGTGACGCACGCGCTGGTCGGCTGAGATCTCGCGGATATCGCCGATATCGCGGACTCAACCAGCGCGTCCGCGCGGCTGATCCCAGACCAGCGCCAGATACATCCGGGCTCGCTCGCGCGGCGAATCCAGGCGCTCCCCGAGCAGGTCGTGCAGCCGGTCCATGCGGTAGCGCACGGTCTGCGGGTGAATGTGCAGATCGTCGGCGACCGCGTGCCGGTCGCCCATGTTCCAGAGCCAGCTGCGCAGCGTTTCGACCAGCCGGTCGCGCTTACCGTCGGGCAGTTCCCGAAGTGGTTGCAGCACTTGGGCACGCAGCGTTTCCAGCAGCCATTCGTCGCGATTGGCGATGATGGTGTCGAGTTCGTCGGCGACCACCACCGGCGAGCCGGACAGCACGCCGGCCTTGCGCAACCGCAGCGCGGTGCGGGCGATCCGCATACCGGTCGGCAGCAGGTCCAAGGTGAGCGGATGACCGATCACCGCGTCACAACCCCGCAGCGCGGCGATCAGCCGGGTGATCCGCCCGCCCAACATCGGACTCGGCACGATCGCCCCGACCGCGTCGTCACGCCGGATCGGCAGGCAGTGACCGCCGAGATGTTCCACCACGCCGCAGGAGCGCGCATCGGCCGGATCGGCGAGCACCACCGCGACCTCGGGGGGCAGCTGCCAGCCCGCGCGTTCGGCGGCCAACCGGATTCCGACGGTGTCGGAACGGCCGGAAAGCAACATTTCCGCCAATTCCTCGCGGTGCCGTTCCCGGGCCGCGCTGGAGGCGGACTGTTCGAGCACATAACCGTGCGCCGAGGCCGCGGAGAATTCGTCGACGAAGGCGAAAACGGCCTCCGCCAGCACCGCGAGCACCTCCGGACCGAGATCGAGTTTCAGCGCCGTTTCCGCGACGTGATGCCAGGCGGCGCGGGCGCCGACCTGGTAGGCGCCGAGCAGATCGGACAGGTCCGCGCCGTCGTGCAGTTGCTGGCGGCCCACCTGTTCGAAGACCAGCTGCGTCGGCGGCGGGACGCCCTCACCAGCGGAATCGCCTGTGCGGGGACCGTGTTCGGCCAGGTCCAGGAGCCGATGGACGAACAACACCCCGACCTCGGCGACCTCCGGGCGATGGTCGTCGAGATAGCGCGCGTAGTCGGGCCACTCCGCGGCGAGCAGATCACGGACCTCGTCCAGGAGATCGGGCATCCTAGCGTCGAGTTCCTCCGAAAGCTGCTCCAATGCCTCCGGTGTTATCGGAATTTCATTATGGGAATCGCTCATTCGAGTCCTTTCCGACTCGATTATCTTCCGGATACAAAAAACACCAACCGGAATCACCTCGACGGTTGAAGATTTGAGCCCTGTGTTGCGTTCACCATCGAAACATGGACGCAGCGACAGCCCCGGCCCGCTGGCTGCAGGCCCGTGAAAAGGAAGAGAACTTTCCCGTCGCGCTGCGGTGGTTGCCGCGCGAACCACGCCGACACCTGCACGCGGTCTACGCAGCCACCAGGTTAATCGACCAGCTCGGCGACGAAGCCCCCGGCGATCGTGTGTCGCAACTGCTGACGCTGCGTGCCGACCTCGCCGGTCTCTACCAGGGTCGCACGCCCGACGATCCGGTGCTCCAGATGCTCGCCCCCACCGTGGCGGCGTGCGATCTGCCGCAGGAGGCGTTCCAGGAGCTGATCGAGGCCAATCTGCTCGATCAACGCATCGGCCGCTACGCCACCTTCGAGGATCTGCTGGGCTACTGCCGGCTGTCGGCGAATCCGGTGGGCCGCCTGGTCCTGGCGGTCTTCGACCAGTCCACACCGGACACGCTGGCACTGTCGGATCGGGTGTGTTCGGCACTGCAGGTGCTCGAGCACTGCCAGGACGTGGCCGAGGACCACGCGGCCGGACGCATCTACCTGCCGCAGGACGATCTGGCCGCGGCCGGGGTGCCGGAAGCGGCGCTGGCCACCGGCGGACCGGGTGATCCGGCATGCCGGGCGGTGGTCCTGACCCAGGTCGAACGCTGCGAAGCGATGCTCGGCGAAGGAGCTCCGCTGGTCGCCCGGCTCACCGGATGGGCCCGGCTCGCAGTCGCGGGATATCTCGCGGGCGGATGCGCGACCGCGAAGGCGCTGCGCGCGGCCGAGGGCGACGTGTGGACCCAGCCGGTGCGGCCCCGCCACGTCGACACCGTGGCCTCGATGGTCACGCTGCTCGGCAAGGCCACGGTGGTGCCGCAGTGAGCATCATCGCGACCGGCCCGACCACCGCGGCGGCCTACGAGACCTGTGAACGGATCACCCGCACCGAGGCCAAGAACTTCTACTACGGCATCCGGCTGCTGCCCCCGGAGAAGCGCACGGCACTGTGCGCGCTCTACGCGCTGGCCCGCCGCATCGACGATATCGGCGACGAGCAGGGCGAACCGGCCGCCAAAACCGAGGCGCTGACCCTGTTGCGCAAGGAATTGGACAAGGTCACCGGCGACGCCGGCACCGACGATCCGGTGTTGTTCGCCGTCGCCGACACCGCGCGGCGCTATCCGGTGCCGCTGGGCGCGTTCGGCGAACTGATCGACGGTGTGCAGGCCGATGTCGACGGCGTCACCTACACCGACTTCGACGAGTTGACCCACTACTGCCGGTGCGTGGCCGGGGCGGTGGGCCGCCTGTGCCTGTCGATCTTCGGCTCCGGCGGTGATCCGTGCGCGCCGCTGTATGCCGATCAGCTGGGAATAGCGTTGCAGCAGACCAACATTCTGCGCGATATCCGCGAGGACCTCGGCAACGGCCGGGTCTATCTGCCCCGGGACGAGTTGCTGCGCTTCGGCGTCCGGCTCGAACTCGACGCCGGTGGGGCGCTCGACGATCACAACGGCGGACTGGCCGCGCTGATCCGCGCCGGCGCCGAACGCGCCGAGAACTGGTATTGCCTGGGACTGCGGCTGATTCCGCATCTGGACGGCCGCAGTGCCGCCTGCTGCGCGGCGATGGCGGGCATCTACCGGCGGCTCAACGAGCGCATCCGCGCCAATCCGGTGGCCGTCTACGACCGGCGGCTGTCGTTGAGCGCACGGGAGAAGACCCGCGTCGCCTCCGGCGCCCTGCTGCAGTACTCGATGACGGCATTCGGGTGGAGCCCGCGATGACGGCGCGGGTGGCCGTGGTGGGCGGCGGGCTCGCGGGGATCACCGCGGCTCTGCGCTGCGCGGACGCCGGATATGCGGTGCGGCTGTATGAATCCCGGCCCTGGCTGGGCGGGCTGACGCATTCGTTTCCCCGTGGCGATCTGTGGATCGACAACGGACAACACGTCTTCCTGCGGTGCTGCGACCGCTATCTCGCACTGCTGGATCGGCTCGGCATGCTGGATGCGGTGCACCTGCAGCCGCGCTTGGACATACCCGTCTCCGGCGGTGGCCGCGCGGGCAGGTTGCGGCGGCTGCCGTTGCCGGCGCCGTTGCATCTGAGCTGGGCGCTGCTGCGCTATCCGTGGTTGTCGCAGGGCGCGCGGGTGCGGTTCGTCCGGGCCGCACTTGCTCTGCGGGCGGTCGATCCCGCCGATCCACGGACGGACACCACCAGTTTCGGGGACTGGTTGCGTGCGCACGGCCAGGATCGCGACGCCGTGGACAGTCTGTGGGATCTGGTCGGCATCGCCACCCTCAACGCGCGCGCCGACGACGTATCGCTGGCGCTGGCCGCGACCGTCTTCCGGATCGGCCTGCTCACCGATGCCGATGCCGCCGATATCGGGTGGTCGCGGATCCCGTTGCGGCAGTTGCACGGTGAGGCCGCGCTGACCGCCCTCACCGCGGCCGGGGTTACGGTCGTCCACGAGCGAGTCACGGCCGTCCGGCGAGTAGCGAACGGGTGGGCGGTGTGCACCCGGTCCGGCGACTGCGCCGCCGACGCCGTCGTCTCGGCCGTGCCCCCTGCCGCGGCTCAGGCGCTGTTGCCCGCCGACGCGGTGGATCTGCCCGCGAATTGGGCTGCGAGCCTGGGCAGTTCGCCGATCGTCAACATCCACGTGGTCTACGACCGGCAGGTGATGAACGAATCCCTGCGAGCGGGGGTCGGCTCGGTCGTGCAGTGGGTTTTCGACCGCACCGACGCCTCGGGATTGCGCGCGGCGGGTCGCCGGAGCGCGGACGTCACCGACGGGCCACAAGACAGTTCGGCGCCGGTCGCGGCAGCCGCACCGAGCCCGTCGGTGGCACCTGCCCGGTTTCCCGCCGGCGCGCAATATCTGGCCGTCTCCGTCTCCGCCGCCGACGCATTCGTCGATCGCCCCGTCGCCGAGCTGCGCCGGGAATTCCTGCCCGCCCTCGAACAGTTGCTGCCCGCCGCCCGCGCGGCGCAGGTGGTCGACTTCTTCGTCACTCGCGAACGCCATGCGACGTTCCGGCCCGCACCGGGCAGTGCGCGGCTGCGGCCGCCCGCGGCCACCGCGTTGCCCGGCCTGGCGCTGGCCGGAGCGTGGACCGACACCGGCTGGCCCGCGACCATGGAGGGCGCCGTGCGCAGCGGGGAATCCGCTGCGGCCGAGATCATTTCGCATCCGTCGGGGCGTCGGCCCCGCGCCGGTGCCGCCGAGCGCACCGGTATGCCCGAACCCCGCACGCGGATATCGGAGGTGATCAGATGACGGTAACCATCCTGTCTACGGTCGACGCCGACGGCCAGGCCGTCCGGTCGGCGCTGTCCGACGCCGTCGGGCGGCTCGACGACGCGATCCGGCCGGTGGTCGCCTATCACCTCGGTTTCTGCGACGAACACGGCCGTCCGGCCGTCGCCGACAGCGGCAAATCGGTGCGGTCGCGGCTGACCATGCTCGCCGCCCACGCCGCCGGCGGCGACGAGCTCTGTGGGGTTCCGGGCGCGGTGGCGGTCGAACTCGTGCACAACTTCTCGCTCGTGCACGACGACCTGATGGATCGCGACGCCACCCGCCGGCATCGGCCCACGGTCTGGGCGGTGTGGGGCGATCCGGTCGCCGTGCTGGCCGGCGACGCGATGCTCTCGCTGTCGCACGAGGTGCTGCTCGATTCCGGGTCACCGCACGCGGTGGCGGCGGCCCGGCTGGTCGGGAAGGCGACCCAGGATCTGATCATCGGCCAGGCCGCCGACGTCGACTTCGAACACCGCAACGACGTGACCCTCGCCGAATGTATCCGCATGGCCATGGGCAAGACCGCGGCGCTGCTCTCGGCGAGTGCCGCGGTCGGCGGTGTGCTGGCCGGGGCGCCGCCGGCGACGGTCGGGGCGCTGCGCACCTACGGCGACAACATCGGTCTCGCCTTCCAGCTCGTCGACGATCTGCTCGGCATCTGGGGCGATCCGGCGGTGACCGGCAAACCGGTGTTCTCGGATCTGCGTTCGCGCAAGAAGTCGCTCCCGGTCACCTGGAGCGTGGAATCCGGCCGCCCGGCCGGTCAGGCGCTGGCACAGTGGCTCGCCCAATCGGGCGAACCGAGCGAGAACGATCTGCGGGCCGCCGCCGACATGGTCGAGACCGCCGGTGGCCGGCGCTGGGCCCGCGCCGAGGCCCGGCGGCGGGTGCGCACCGCCCAGCAGGCTCTCGCCGCGGTCACCATCACCCCCGAATACCGCCGGGAGCTTTGTGACCTGGCCGATTTCATCGTGGAACGGAGTGCATAGGAATGACAGTCACCCAAACCGGCAATGCGGCAGCGAACCGGCGGGCAGCGGTCGATCCGGCGCACGGCGCCGACGAACTGAGCACGGTCCGCTCGGCCACCGACGCGGCGGTGCGGCTGCTGCGCTCGTCCCAGCACGAACAGGGCTGGTGGAAGGGCGAATTGGCGACCAACGTGACGATGGACGCCGAAGATCTGCTGCTGCGGGAGTTCCTCGGCATCTCCACCCCGGACGTGACCGAGCCGGCGGCACGCTGGATCCGATCACAGCAGCGCGCCGACGGAACCTGGGCGACCTTCCACGGCGGCCCCGGCGATCTGTCGACCACCGCCGAAGCGTGGGTGGCGTTGCGACTCGCCGGTGACGACCCGGCCGCGCCGCATATGCGCGCCGCGGCCGCATTCGTGCGCGCCGAGGGCGGGATCGAGGCGTCGCGGGTCTTCACCCGAATCTGGTTGGCGCTGTTCGGCTTGTGGTCCTGGGACGATCTGCCGAATCTGCCACCCGAACTCGTGCTGTTCCCGTCCTGGTTCCCGCTCAACATCTACGACTGGGGATGCTGGGCCCGCCAGACCGTGGTGCCGTTGACCGTGGTCGCCACGCTGCGGCCGTGCCGCCCGCTGCCGTTCGGCATCGACGAATTGCGTACCGGCGCGCCCCCGGCCCGCCGCGCGCCGATCACCTCCCTCGCCGGAGTGTTCCAGCGCGTGGATACGGTGCTGCACACCTACGCGCGGCTGCCGTTGAATCCGCTGCGCGATGTGGCGATGCGGCACGCCGCGGAGTGGATTCTGGCCCGCCAGGAGGCCGACGGCGGCTGGGGCGGAATTCAGCCGCCGTGGGTGTATTCGCTGCTGGCACTGCACCTGCTGGGCTATCCGCTCGATCATCCGGCGATGCGGGCGGGCATCGCGGGCCTGGACGGATTCGTCGTCCGCGAACAAACCCCGGACGGTGAGGTACGGCGGCTCGAGGCCTGCCAGTCACCGGTGTGGGATACCGCGCTGGCGACGGCCGCGCTGCTGGACAGCGGGGTGGCGCCCGACGACCCAGCGGTGCTGCGGGCCACCGACTGGCTGCTGGGTGAGCAGATCACCGCCGGCGGCGACTGGCAGGTGCGCCGGCCACATCTGGAACCCGGGGGCTGGGCCTTCGAATTCGCCAACGACGTCTACCCCGACACCGACGACACTGCCGAGATCGTCATTGCGCTGCATCAGGTTTCGCATCCGGATCGCCCGCGGCTGGATGCGGCGATCGAGCGCGCGGTGCGCTGGACGGTCGGCATGCAGTCCGCCGACGGCGGGTGGGGCGCCTTCGACGCCGACAACACCTCGATCCTGCCGACGAAACTGCCGTTCTGCGATTTCGGCGCCGTCACCGATCCGCCTTCGGCCGATGTGACCGCGCACGTGGTGGAGATGCTGGCGGTCCTCGGCCGCGGCGGTGATCGCGCATGCCGCCGCGGTGTGCGCTGGCTGCTCGACCATCAGGAGTCCGACGGTTCCTGGTTCGGACGCTGGGGCGCCAACCACGTCTACGGCACGGGCGCGGCGGTTCCGGCGCTGGTCGCGGCTGGTACGAGTCCGCGGTCGACGGCGATCCGCGCGGCGGTGCGCTGGCTGGAGGCCCATCAGAACGCCGACGGCGGATGGGGTGAGGATCTGCGCTCCTATCGGGACCCGGAATGGGTCGGCCGCGGCGACTCCACCGCCTCGCAGACCGCGTGGGCCCTGCTGGCCCTGCTGGCCGCCGAGGAACACGACTCCCCCGCCGTGCGCCGCGGCATCGACTGGCTGGTGCGCACGCAGCGACCCGACGGCGGCTGGGACGAGGACCTGTTCACCGGCACCGGCTTCCCCGGCGATTTCTACATCAACTACCACCTGTACCGCTTGGTGTTCCCGGTCTGGGCGTTGGGGCGGTACCTGCGGCGGCGAACGGCCACCGCCGAGCGAGACGGGAGCTGACGACATGCCCCGCCCCGGAACCGTCTGTGCCCCGTTGCGTTCGGAGTGGGCAGCACTGCGTGGTGCCGCCACGGCGCCCGTGGTGCACACCGGGCGCGGTCCGCGGCGGCGCTACGACGCCGCGGCGGCGGGACCGGTCGCGGTGGCGGGAGTCGCGGGTGCGCTGACCACGGAGCTGCGCCCCGGTGATCTCGTGGTGGCCAGCGAGATCCGGCGCAACGGCACCGAATTGCACAGTCCCGCAGCGGTATTGCTGCACGGCGAACTTCTGCGCCTGGGGCTGCCCGCACGGCTCGGACCGGTGTATTCCGCCGAGCACGTGGTCACCGGCCGGGCGCGCGCCGAACTGGCGGAGACCGGTGCGCTCGCGGTCGACACCGAAACCGCGTTCCTCGCCGCCGAAGCCCCCGACGGGCAGGCCGTCGCGCTCCGGGCGATCGTCGACACCCCCGACGCGCCGCTGCTGCGCCCCGGCACGATGTGGCGCGGAATACGGGCACTGCGTTCGCTGCGGGCGGCCGCGCCGGCGCTGGACCGATGGTCGTCGGCAACCGGCGAGCGCGAGATCCTGCTCGCCGGGCCACGCTCGTTCTGCGCCGGGGTCGAGCGGGCGATCGAGATCGTCGAGCAGGCGTTGCTCCGCTTCGGCGCCCCGGTATACGTGCGGCGTCAGATCGTGCACAACTGCCATGTGGTGCGCGAATTGGCCCGGCACGGAGCGGTTTTCGTCGAGGAGCTCGATCATGTGCCCGAAGGCGCGGTGGTCGTGCTCGCCGCGCACGGCGTGACCCCGGACGTCCGCCGCCAGGCCGAACGCCGCCGCCTGCGCGTGGTCGACGGCACCTGTCCCCTGGTGTCGAAGGTACACGCGGAGGTGCGCACCTTCGCCGCCGCCGACAAGACCGTCTTCCTGATCGGTCACGCCGACCACGAGGAGGTGGTAGGCACCCGCGGCGAGGCGCCCGGCAATGTGATCGTGGTCGCCGATCCGGAAGCGGCCGCCCGGGTGTCGCCACCGGATCCCGATCGGGTCGCCTACGTCACGCAGACCACCCTGGCCGTCGCGGAGGCCGAGGCCACGGCCGATGTTCTGCGGCAACGGTTTCCGGCCTTGAGCGGGCCGCGCAAGGACGACATCTGTTATGCCACCACCAACCGCCAGGAGGCGGTGCGGGCGGTGGCCCGGGAATCGGACCTGGTGCTCGTGCTGGGTTCGCGTAACTCCTCCAATTCGCTGCGGCTGGCCGAGGTCGCCGCGGCCGAGGGTGTGGCGGCACATCTGGTGGAGGACGCCGGCGAGGTCGAATTGGACTGGCTGGCCGGCACCCGCCGCATCGGCGTCACCGCCGGTGCGTCGGCACCGCCGCATCTGGTGGACGACCTGGTCGAGGCCCTGTCCGGGCTCGGCGCCCTCCGGGTCCGCCACACCACCGTGACCGAAGAGAGTGTTCGATTCAACCTGCCTCGGGAGGTGAGCTGAATGGCCATGCCATTCCGTCAATCCGTACGTCTGGGAGCGTATCTCGCAAAACAGAAGCTGTTGCGCCGCGAGAAGTTCCCCATCCTGGTCGAATTGGAGCCGTTGTTCGCCTGCAATCTGAAATGCGCGGGCTGCGGCAAGATTCAGCATCCGCATACGCTGCTCAAACAGCGCATGCCGGTCGAACAGGCCGTCGGCGCGATCGAGGAATGCGGCGCCCCGATGGTCTCGATCGCCGGTGGCGAACCGCTGATGCATCCGCAGATCGACGAGATCGTGCGGCAACTGCTCGACCGTAACAAGATCGTCTTTTTGTGCACGAACGCGGTACTGCTGCCCAAACATCTGCACAAGTTCACCCCGCACCGCAATTTCGCGTGGATGGTGCATCTGGACGGACTGCGCGAACGCCACGACGCCTCGGTCTGCAAGGACGGCGTCTTCGATCAGGCCGTAGCGGCGATCCGCGAGGCCAAGGCCGCCGGATTCCGGGTAATGACGAATACCACCTTCTTCGATCTGGATTCGCCACAGGACGTGATCGACGTCCTGGACTATCTCAACGACGAGCTCGAGATCGACCACATGCAGATCGCACCCGGTTACGCCTACGAGAAGGCCCCCGATCAGGAGCATTGGCTCGGGGTGAAGCAGACCCATCAGCTGTTCGCCAAGGCCTTCGCCGACGGACGCCGCAAGAAGTGGCGGCTGAATCATTCCCCGCTGTACCTGGATTTCCTGGAGGGCAAGGTCGACTTCGACTGCACCGCCTGGGCGATTCCGTCGTATTCGCTCAAGGGATGGCAGCGGCCGTGCTACCTGCTCGACGACGGCTATGTCGCCACCTATCGGGAATTGATCGACGACACCGACTGGAACGCCTTCGGCCGCGGCAACGATCCACGCTGCTCGAATTGCATGGCGCACTGCGGCTACGAGCCGACCGCGGTGGTCGCGACCCTGGGTTCGCTGAAGGAGACGATCCGCGCCGCCGTCAGCTGAGCCGAATCGACACCGGGTCGAATTCCCACACCGGAAGGTGAGCCACGCATGAAACCCTCGCCGCGCGGGCCGGACCCGCTCGCCGCCCTCACCGGACCCGACGCACTGGCCGCGTTGTCCGACGACGAACTGCCCGCGCTGGCGCAGCGGTTACGCGATCGCCTCGTCGAAACCGTCGCCGGAACCGGCGGGCATCTCGGCGCCAGTCTGGGGACGGTGGAGCTGACCATCGCGCTGCATCGCGTCTTCCGTTCGCCCACCGATGTTCTCGTCTTCGACACCGGACATCAGAGTTATGCGCACAAGTTGCTCACCGGGCGATCGCACACCTTCGACACACTGCGGCAGGCGGGTGGGATCGCGGGGTATCCGAACCGCACCGAATCCGCGCACGACTGGGTGGAGAATTCCCACGCCTCGGTCAGCCTGGCGTGGGCCGACGGCATCGCCAAGGCCTTCCAGCTGCGCGGCGAACACGAGCGCCGGGTGGTGGCGGTGGTCGGCGACGGCGCGCTGACCGGCGGTGTGGCCTGGGAAGGCCTGAACAATCTGGGCGCGGGCGGGCGCCCGGTCGTGGTGGTGCTCAACGACAACGGGCGCTCCTACGATCCGACCGTCGGCGCGCTGGCCGGGCATCTCACCGGACTGCGCGACGGCGACACCGTCTCCGGAAATCTGTTCGACGCCTTGGGTTTCACCTATCTGGGCCCGGTGGACGGCCACGACATCGGCGCACTGTGCACGGCCCTGCACAAGGCCGCCGAACTGGCCAAACCGGTTGTCGTGCACGCGGTGACGGTGAAAGGCCGCGGCTTCGGCCCGGCCGAGGCGGACGAGGCCGACCGCATGCACGCGTGCGGGGTGATCGATCCGGTCACCGGTGTGCCGCGCAAACAGCCCGCCCCCACCTGGACCGATATCGTCGAATCGGAACTGGCCGCCATCGCCCGCGACCATCCGGAGGTGGTCGCCATGACCGCGGCGATGCGCTTGCCCACCGGACTCGGCGAATTCTCCCGCGGCGCACCGGAGCGGGTGTTCGATTCCGGTATCGCCGAACAACACCTGCTGGCCTCAGCCGCGGGCCTGGCGGCGGCCGGTATGCATCCGGTGGTGGCGGTGTACTCGACCTTCCTCAACCGCGCGATCGATCAGGTACTGCTCGATATCGCGCTGCACGAACTGCCGGTCACACTGGCCTTGGACCGCGCCGGCGTCACCGGTCCGGACGGCCCCAGCCATCACGGGATGTGGGATCTGGCGCTGCTCACCTGCGTACCGGGGATGCGGATCGCGTGCCCACGCGATCCCGGCCGGGTCCGCGCACTCCTGCGCGAAGCCGTCGCCACGGCCGGGCCCACCACCGTGCGTTATCCGAAAGCCACTGCCGGAGACAATATTTCGCCGCTGGCACGGATGGACGGGATGGACATTCTGTACCGCGGGCCGCGCAGTCCGCTCGATATTCTGCTGGTGGCGGTCGGTCCGATGGCCGGGCCGTGCCTGCGCGCGGCGGAACTACTGGCCGACAGCGGTTTCGGCGCCACCGTCATCGACCCGCGCTGGGTGTGGCCGATCAATCCGGGGCTACCGGCGATCGCGGCGCGGCATCGGCTCACCGTCTGTGTGGAAGACGGTATCGCCGCCGGCGGGATCGGCTCCCATCTGGTCCACGCGATTTCCCGCGACCCCGACGCCGCTCCTGTTCGCGCGCTCGGCCTGCCCACCGCATTCATCCCCCACGCCTCCCGCGACAGCATCCTGGCCGAGTACGGACTGACCGGCGAGGGCATCGCCGCGGCCTGCGCGGAATGGTTACCCGCGACCGAGAGGATCCGATGACCGCCGTATTCCTGTCCGAGCCCGCGGCTCCGACGCTGCGACCGCGCCGGGAGAGCCGGCGCATCCAGGTCGGCTCGGTGCCGGTGGGCGGCGGCGCACCCATCTCGGTGCAGTCGATGACCACCACCGTCACCGCCGATGTCGAGGCGACGCTGCGCCAGATCGCCGAATTGACCGCTGCCGGTTGCGATCTCGTCCGCGTGGCGGTGCCCACCCAGGACGACTGCGCGGCACTGCCGACGATCGCCCGCCGCTCGGCCATCCCGGTGATCGCCGACATCCACTTCAATCCACGCTACGTCTTCGGCGCCATCGATGCCGGTTGTGCCGGAGTGCGGGTGAATCCGGGTAATATCCGCACCTTCGACGACAAGGTCCGCGAGATCGCCGCCGCGGCGGGTGCGGCGGGGGTGCCGATCCGCATCGGCGTCAACGCAGGTTCCCTCGATCGGCGCATCCTGGACCGGCACGGCGGTCGCGCCACGGCCGCCGCACTGGTCGAATCGGCGCTGTGGGAGGCGAGGCTGTTCGAGGAGCACGGTTTCGCCGAGCTGAAGATCTCGGTGAAACACAACGATCCGCTGACGATGATCCAGGCCTACCGGCTGCTCGCCCAGCGTTGCGACTATCCGCTGCATCTCGGGGTCACCGAGGCGGGTCCGCCGCTGCAGGGCACCGCGAAATCGGCCACCGCGTTCGGGATCCTGCTGTCCGAGGGGATCGGCGACACGATCCGGGTCTCGCTGTCCGCGCCGCCGGTCGAGGAGGTCAAGGTCGGTCACCACATCCTGGCCGGGCTCGGGCTGCGCCCCCGCACCCTCGACATCGTGTCCTGCCCGACCTGCGGCCGCTGCCAGGTCGACGTCTTCAAGCTCACGAAGAAGGTCGAGGCGGCCTTCCGGGATTTCCCGGCGCCGCTGCGCGTCGCGGTGATGGGTTGCATCGTCAACGGTCCGGGGGAGTCACGGGAAGCCGATATCGGGGTTTCGGCGGGCAATCACAAGGGTCAGATCTTCGTCCGCGGCGAGGTGGTGCGGACGGTACCGGAATCGATGATCGTGGAGGCGCTGCTCGAGGAAGCGCTGGCACTGGCCGAGGAAGCGCAGGAGGGATAGCCTCGGCAAATCCGGACATTACTCGCATACCACCCCATCTGCGGTAACGGTTACTCGCTACAGGCATGCAGGATTGGACCTGTGGTATAGGTATGCCTTACCTTTGGACGGTGAGCTGGGCCGAGGCTGTACCGAATCTACTGATCTGCCTGCGGGAGGGCCTCGAGGCGGGCCTCGTGGTGACGATCCTGCTGGCTGCCGTGCGCAAAACATCGACCCCCCAGCGCCCGGTCTCCTCGACCCCGGTCTGGCTCGGCCTGCTCGGCGCGGTATCGGTGGCGGCCAGCTTCGCGGCGGTGCTCACCTATTCGACGAGCGTGCTCTCCAACTCCGGCCAGGAAATCGTCGGCGGCACCCTGAGTGTGATCGCGGTCGCCCTGGTGACGGCCATGGTCTTCTGGATGCGGCGCACCGCCGCGTCGCTGTCGGGCCAGCTTCGCGGTGAGGTCGCCCGCGCCACGGCGATCGGCGCGGGAGCGCTGGCCATCACGGCCTTCATGGCCGTCGGGCGCGAAGGCCTGGAATCGACGCTGTTCGTGTGGACCGCGGTGAAGGCCTCCGGCACCACCGTCGCGCCGCTGATCGGCGCCGCACTCGGGTTCACGGCCGCGGTGGTGCTGTGCTGGCTGCTGTATCGGCAGTCGGTGAAACTCAACCTCGGCGTGTTCTTCAACCGCACCGCGCTCGCGCTGATCGTGATCGCCGCCGGCGTGCTGTCCTACGGTCTCGGCGATCTGCAGGACGCCGGAATTCTGCCCGGCCGCCACTGGGTCGCGTTCGACCTGTCGGCGCATATCGACCCCAACTCCTGGTGGGTCTCGATCATCACCGGCATCACCGAACTGACGCCGCGGATGACCGTCTTGCAGGTCGTGGCGTGGGTGGTCTACCTGGCGGTGGTGATCCCGCTGTTCGTCCGAGCGGGACGCCAGGCGCCCGCAAAGGCCCCGGCGAAGGCGGCGCAGCCGGCGGCCGCGGCGCCCGTGACGGCTACCGCCGCGGCGAGTGGCGGGGGCGCCACACCGGCCACCGGGGCGACCGGCCAGGGTCCGCGAAACACAGCGTCGGCGCCTCTCCCGGCGGCAGCGACAACGTCGACATCGGCTCCGGCCGACTCCGAGCACACGCCCGACTGGTGGGAGCGGGTCGCCGGACCTCGACCCTTGTTGGTGGGCGCGGTGCTGGTGGTGGTTCCCGCGGTGGCCGCCGGGGTGGCGATCGCGCTGCTGCCGTCGAGCGGCTCCGGTAAGGCGCAGGCGGTGTCGGTCACCGACAGTTCGTGCGCCTCGGAATGGAAGTCCGGGCGGGCCGGGACGCAGACATTCGAGGTGCAGAACAAGACGTCCAAGGCCGGGGAGATCAACCTGGTCAACTCCGGCGGCGCGGTCGTCGGCGAGATCGAGACGATCGGCCCGGCCACGACCGCCAATCTGACGGCGACCTTGACCAGCGGCAGCTACACCATGCAATGCCTGATGTCCGGCAAACCGGTGACTTCATCGGCGGCAGTGCAGGTCAGCGGTGAGGCGGGCGAGACCCCGCCGGCCGTCAAACGCGTCACCGAGGACGATCTGCGCGGGCCCAACGACGCCTATCAGGCGTATGCCGCCGGCGTGCTGACCCGGCTCTCCGGCGCCGTCACCGCCATCGGCAACGATCTGCGCAGCGGTAATATCGCTGCGGCACAAGCGGATTGGCTGAACGCCCAGCTGGAATGGGAACGGGTCGGCGCCTCCTACAACAGCTTCGGTGACGCCGGCACCGCGGTCTCGGGTCTGCCCGACGGCCTGCCGGGTGGGGTGAACGATCCCGGATTCACCGGTCTGCACCGGCTGGAGTACGGCCTGTGGCACGGCCAGCGGCCGGATCAGTTGCTGCCGGTGGTCGATCGGCTCGGTGGCGATATCACGAACATCCGCAAGAATCTCGGCAGCGACGACCTCGCCGGCGATCCGAAGAAGCTCCCGCTGCGCGGGCACGAGATTCTGGAAGACGCCCTGCGCGACCATATTTCGGGCATCGACGACCAAGGCGCGGGAGCCGCGTATCCGATGACGCTCGCCGACATCGACGTGACTCGCGCGGTCCTCGATCAGCTCGGCCCGCTGATCGACCCGCGGGCGCCGCAGCTGCGCGCCACCCTGCGCACCCGTCTCGACGACTTGCAGGCCGCCCTGCTCGCCACCCAGGACCACGGGCACTGGCAGTCGCCCGACCGGACCCCGCCGGCCGCCCGGCAAGCCGTCAACGCGCGCCTCGGCGCCGCCCTCGAGGAACTCGCCAAGGTGCCGCGATTGCTCGAAGTGCCGATCTCCCACTGACATGCCGAACCACCGACCGACCAGTAAGGCTTCACGATGAACGTCAGCCGCCGCCGCTTCCTCTCCGGCGCCGCCGCCGGTGCCGCCGGAACCGCGCTGACCGCGGGCATCCTCGCCGAGGGCGCCCGCAAGGACGCCGACGCCGCCACCGTGGGCACCCCGAAGGCCGAGGCGAGCTACCCCTTCCACGGTGAACACCAGTCCGGCATCCTCACCCCGGGCCCGTCGGCGAAACAGAATGCCGCCTGCTTCGCCGCCTTCGACGTCACCACCACCCACCGCGCGGAACTGGTGGAGGCGATGAAAACCCTCACCGCACGCGCCCGCTTCCTCACCGCTGGCGGCGCCCCGACCGACCTCGGGCTCGGCCAGCCTCCCTCCGACAGCGCGGTGCTCGGGCCGGAGGTCATCGCCGACGGGCTCACCGTCACCACCGGTGTGGGCGCGAGCCTGTTCGACGGCCGCTTCGGGCTGGCCGCGGCCAAACCCGCCAAACTCACGCCGATGCGGACCTTCCCCAACGACACCCCGGATCCGGCCTGGATGCACGGCGACCTGCTGATCCAGCTGTGCGCGCATCACCCCGACACCGTCCATCACGCGCTGCGCGACATCACCCGCCAGACCCGCGGCGCACTGCAGCTGCGCTGGAAGATCGACGGCTACAACTCCCCGCCGCGCCCCTCCGGCACCGGCCGGAACCTGCTGGGCTTCAAGGACGGAACGGCCAACCCCACCGGCGCCGACGCCGAATCGCTCATCTGGACCGACGGCGGCGGCGAACCCGAGTGGACCCGCGGCGGCACCTATCAGGTGGTCCGGCTGATCCGCATGCTCGTCGAATTCTGGGACCGGGTCTCGATCAACGAGCAGGAGAACATGTTCGGACGCCGACGCGACTCCGGCGCCCCGCTCGACGGCAATCAGGAATTCGACACCCCCGACTACGCCGCCGACCCCGAGGGTTCGGTCATCCCCCTGGATTCCCATATCCGGCTGGCCAATCCGCGCACTCCGGAAACCGCCCGCCAGCAGCTGGTCCGCCGTTCCTACAACTACGACCTCGGCGTGGAGCGCAACGGCAACATGGCCTCGGGCCACATCTTCACCTGCTTCCAGCAGGACGTCGCCCGCCAGTTCGAGGCCATCCAGACCCGGCTGATCAACGAACCTCTCACCGACTACGTCCAGCCCTTCGGCGGCGGCTACTTCTTCGCCCTGCCGGGGGTGCGTGACGAGAAGGATTGGTACGCACGGGCTTTGCTGAGCTGAGCGGTGAGCGCGCCCGCGAACCCGATTTGACTGGCCGGCCGCGAATGCGCAGAGTACGGATGATGATCGCCCCTGCCGACGTCGCCACCGCGACCGTACGCAAGGTGACGATTCGGCTGGTGCCGTTTCTGTGCCTGCTCTACTTCGTCAATTACCTGGATCGGGTGAACGTGGGTTTCGCCGGGCCCAGTGGGATGAAGACCGACCTCGGCATGTCGGAGACCGCGTTCGGATTCGCCTCGGGCATCTTCTTTCTCGGCTATCTCGTGCTGGAAGTGCCGAGCAATCTGGCGCTGCACCGGTTCGGTGCGCGGCGCTGGATCGCCCGCATCATGCTCACCTGGGGCATCGTCGCCACCGCGATGACGTTCGTGCCCAACGAGACGGTCCTCATCGTGCTGCGCTTTCTGCTGGGCGTGGCGGAGGCCGGATTCTTCCCGGGCATTCTGCTGTATCTGACCTTCTGGTTTCCCCAGCGCTACCGGGCCCGTATCGTCGCCCTGTTCATGACCGCGGTGCCACTGTCGACCGCTCTGGGATCCACACTGTCGAGCCTGCTCATCGAGTACGGGGACAACGTCTTCGGGCTCAGCGGCTGGCGGTTCATGTTCCTCGTGCAGGGCCTGCCGGCCTTGCTGCTGGCGGTGGTGACCTGGTTCTACCTCACTGATCGGCCGGAGCAGGCCCGCTGGTTGTCGGCCGAGGAAAGGAGCTGGCTGGCAATCGAACTCACGGCGGAGCAGCGCTCGGTTCAGCGCACCGAACACTGGACGGTGCGCCGATCTCTGACCCATCCGCGCATACTCGGACTGGCCGCGATCTACGCGGGCATCGTCTACGGGCTCTACGCCCTCGGCTTCTTCCTGCCCACCATCGTGGCCGGATTCCAGCAGCAGTACGGGACCCACTACTCGGTGGTGCAGCGTGGCCTGATCACCGCTGTGCCCTATGTGATCGGCGCGGTCGCGATGGTGTGGTGGGGCCGCCACGGCGATCATCGGCGGCCTCGCCATTCCGGTCGCGTTGTACCTGGACAATCCGTTCGCGGCGATGTCCGCGGTCACCGTCTGCGCCGTCGGTGTGCTCGCCGCGCTGCCCACCTTCTGGGCCCTGCCGAGCGCATTCCTGTCCGGAGCCGCCGCGGCCGGCGGGATCGCCCTGATCAATTCGCTCGGCAATGTCAGCGGGTTCGCGGCGCCGTATCTCACCGGCTGGCTGGCCGACCTGACGGGAACCCAGCGCGCGGGGCTGTGGGTGGTGGGGGCATCGATGGTGCTCGCGGGTCTCGGTGTGTTCGCCCTGCGATCCGGAAGCGGCGCTACCGGCTCGACCGACAGCGCACCGAGTTAACCCTCGGCCGCCAATTGCCCGCAGGCCGCGGCGATCTCCTGCCCCCGGGTATCGCGCACCGTGCAGGGCACACCCTGTGCCTCCACTCGTCGCACGAATTCCCGCTCGACGGGTTTCGGCGACGCGTCCCATTTGGAGCCCGGCGTCGGGTTGAGCGGGATGAGGTTGACGTGGACGCGGGAGCCGAGTGCCTTGTGCAGTTTCGAGCCCAGCATGTCGGCGCGCCACGGCTGGTCGTTGATATCGCGGATCAGGGCGTATTCGACCGAGACCCGACGGCCGGTCTTGTCGGCGTAATACCGTGCGGCGTCGAGTACTTCGGCGACCGACCAGCGATTGTTGACCGGCACCAACGTATCTCGCAATTCGTCGTCCGGTGTGTGCAGGGAGACGGCCAGCGTCACCGACAGGCCCTCGTCGGCCAGTTTGCGGATTGCGGGGGCCAGGCCGACGGTCGACACGACCACGTTGCGCTGCGAGATACCCAGGCCGTCCGGGGCGGGCGCGGTGATTCGCCGGACCGCCGCCACCACGCGCTTGTAGTTGGCGAGCGGCTCACCCATCCCCATGAACACGATGTTCGACAGCCGGCCGACACCGCCGGCCACCTCGCCGTCACGCAACGCCGCGGCGGCCGCGCGCACCTGGTCGACGATTTCGGCGGTCGATAGATTGCGATTCAGTCCGCCCTGGCCGGTCGCGCAGAACGGGCAGGCCATACCGCAGCCGGCCTGACTGGAGATACACAGCGTGTTGCGGTCGGGATAGCGCATCAGCACGCTCTCGAGCAGCGTGCCGTCACCTGCGCGCCACAGGGTCTTGCGGGTGGTTCCCTCGTCGCACACCACTTGCCGCACCTCGCTGAGCAGCGGCGGGAACAGCGCCTCCGCGATCTTCTCCCGCATCGGCTCGGGCAGATCGGTCATCTGCCGCGGGTCGGCCTGCAACCGCGCGTAGTACTGCCGGGCGATCTGATCGGCCCGGAACTTCGGCAGTCCGAGCTCCTCCACCGCCTGCCGCCGCTGGGCCGAATCGAGGTCGGCGAGATGCCGCGGCGGCATTCCACGGCGCGGGGCATCGAAAACGAGCGGCAGGGAGGTAGTCATAACCCTTCCAGTGTCGCATTGCCGGTACCGGCCCGCCGCCTGCGGGCAGGGATAACCCGATCACAGTTACGGCGCGGCCGAACGGGTATTCCGGAGATACGCATATCCGCCATAGCGATCGGGAATGATCGAAATATGACCAGCGACGCAGTACCGAGCCACGGACCGGATCCGGTCCCGCACACCGATCCCCCGCGCGTCGACACTCCGCGCGTCGACACTCCGCCCTCGACCGCACCCGTCCGGCGCAACCGAGCCCTGAAAACCCGCGCGGGCTACACCTGGGTGGCGCTGGTGGCGGCGGCGGTAATCGGGGTGCTGCTGTTGATCTTCATCCTGCAGAACCTCGATCAGGTGCGGATCCACCTGTTCTTCTGGCAGTTCAACCTGCCGCTCGGCGTCACGCTGCTGCTGTCGGTGATCGCCGGAGCGCTGGTGATGGCGCTGGCCGGCGGCTGGCGGATCATGCAGTTGCGGCGCGCGGCGAAGCGGCGCTGAACCCGGAGCGGCGGGGTCTCAGAGCAGGGCGGTCAGCACCAGCCAGGAGACGAACGCCGAGGGCAGCATCGAGTCGAGGCGATCCATGATGCCGCCGTGTCCGGGCAGCAGCGTGCCCATGTCCTTGATGCCCAGCTCGCGCTTGATCTGCGATTCGATCAGATCCCCGCAGGTCGCAACGAGCACGACCGCGATGCCCAGCAGCACGCCGATCATCGAATTGGCCTGCAGCAGCAGCGTCACCGTGAGCAGTCCGCCGATGATGCAGAACACCAGCGAGCCGGCGAAACCCTCCCAGGACTTCTTCGGGCTGATGGCCGGCACCATCGGATGGCGGCCGAACAGCACCCCGGCCACGTAACCGCCGACATCGGAGCAGACCACCAGGATCATGAAGGTCAGCACCCGGAGATTGCCGTCGTCCTGTTGCAGCATCAACACCGCGAACGAGGCCAGCAGCGGGATCCAGGACACCACGAATACCGTGATCGCGGTGTCGCGCAGGAAGTTTCGCGGCGTGGCCGACAAGCCGTGGTCGAACAGCCGCCAGACCATGCACACCAGCGCGGTCGCCGCGAACGCACCCGCCACGCCCTGGGGGCCGTAGGGCCAGGCCAGCCAGATCATCGCCTGCCCGCCGACGATCAGCGGCACCCGCGGCACCAGGACATCGGCCTCGCGCAGCCGCTTGGCGACCTCCCAGGTGGCGATCGCCATCGCGACCGCGATGACTCCGATCAGAACCTTCGGAACGAACAGCAGGATCGCGATCAGCGATGCGCCGAGGCCGACACCGACCGCCAGCGCGGCCGGTAAGTTGCGACCGGCGCGTGAGGGCTTACCGCTCGGCTGCGCCGAGGGCGTGTCGGGAGCCGGTGTTGCACCGGCCGGGTCGCTCACCGGCATCGTCTCGCCGGCTGCGGCGTCTTCGGCCACGATTGTCCCGTCGCTCACTTATTCGTCCACTCCGTCCCCGGGCCCGTGCCGCATCGTCGCGCCGGGCCGAGTCTCACACCTCGAGCAGTTCCGATTCCTTGTGCTTGACCAGCTCGTCGATCTGGGCAACGTACTTCTGGGTGGTCTTGTCCAGTTCCTTCTCGGCGCGACCGACCTCGTCCTCACCGGCCTCGCCGTCCTTCTGGATGCGGCTCAGCTCATCCATCGACTTGCGCCGCACATTGCGAATGGCGATCTTGGCGTCCTCACCCTTGGATTTCGCCTGCTTCACCAATTCCCGCCGCCGCTCCTCGGTCAGCTGCGGAATCACCACGCGAATGATCGTGCCGTCGTTGGTCGGATTCACGCCCAGATCCGAATTGCGGATCGCGGTCTCGATCGTCTGCAACTGCCCCTGCTCGTAGGGCTTGATGACGACCATGCGCGGTTCGGGCACGGTGATGCTGGCCATCTGGGTGATCGGCGTCGGCGAGCCGTAGTACTCGACCACGACCCGGTTGAACATGCCCGGGTTGGCGCGGCCGGTCCGAATACCTCCGAGGTCGTCCTTCGCCACCGAGACAGCCTTTTCCATCTTCTCCTCGGCGTCGAAGAGCGCTTCATCAATCACGACCGTTTCCTCCACAGCATCGTTTCGGGGCCCGGAATTCGCGAGGACCGATCCCCGCAGGGTTCAGGACCGAACCAGTGTGCCGATTTTCTCACCGGCCACCGCGCGGGCGATATTGCCCTTGATCAACAAATTGAACACCAGCATCGGCATCTGGTTGTCCATACACAAACTGAACGCGGTCGCATCGGCCACCTTGAGTCCGCGCTCGAGGACTTCCTTGTGGGTGATCTCGGAGAACATGATCGCCTCCGCCTCGACCTTGGGGTCGGCGGTGAAGACGCCGTCGACGGCCTTGGCCATCAGCACCACCTCGGCGCCGATCTCGAGCGCGCGCTGCGCCGCGGTGGTGTCGGTGGAGAAGTACGGCATGCCCATACCGGCCCCGAAGATCACCACGCGGCCCTTCTCGAGGTGCCGCTTCGCCCGCAGGGGCAGATACGGCTCCGCGACCTGTCCCATGGTGATGGCCGTCTGCACCCGGGTGTCGACACCCTGCTTCTGCAGAAAGTCTTGCAGCGCAAGGCTGTTCATCACGGTGCCGAGCATACCCATGTAATCGGAGCGGGCCCGCTCCATGCCGCGCTCCTCGAGTTCGGCGCCGCGGAAGAAGTTGCCGCCACCGATGACCACCGCCACCTGCACGCCGGTCGAGACGACCTCGGCGATCTGCTCGGCTACGGTCTGGACCACATCCGGGTCGAGCCCGACCTCGCCGCCGCCGAACATCTCCCCACCCAATTTGAGGAGTACTCGGCGATAGCCCTTGCGGTCGGGCGCCGTATCCGGGTCCGTCATCGGTCTCCTAGTCCTCGGCAGTCGAGCGAGCGCACGCACGGGAAATTACCCTCCCGGGTGCGATTGTTCGCGCGGGACGGTAACACGCTGCGTCCATCCTGCACCACGCGAGGTCGAGCCGGTGAGCCGACCCTCGAATACGCCGCAATTCCCGGATCCCACTCCGAAACGTTGTTGTTTCAAATAAGGTGCGGCCGCATGAAGATCACTCGCCGGACGGTTCACTTTCTCTGCGCCGCAGCGTTGCTCGGCGCCGCACCCCTCGCCGTCGTCTCTCCCGCCACGGCGGCGGTCGTTCCGCTGACACCGGAGGCCACAGCGGCGCCGGACAACCTCGATTCCGCCACGCCGACCAGTTTCACCGGACCGATCCCGACCGGCAGCACCGCGGCGGCGTTCGGCAGCGTGGACAACAGCACGCCGATCATCAGCCTGCTCCCCGTCATACCGTTCCTGGCGAACTGGGCCATCACCGGGAGCAACGAATGCATCATGCCGGGAACGGGCCACTGCGGCACCGGTGGCTGATCGATACCGAAAGGCCCCCGGCGCAACGGAATTCGTCGCGCCGGGGGCCTTTGCGGTGTATCAGGCCTGGCCGACCTCGAAGCGAGCGAAGCGGGTGACGGTGACACCGGCCTCGTCCAGCAGCTGCTTGACGGTCTTCTTGCTGTCGGTGACCGACGACTGCTCCAGCAGGACGACGTCCTTGTAGAAGCCGTTCACCCGGCCCTCGACGATCTTCGGCAGCGCGGCCTCCGGCTTGCCCTCTTCCTTGGCGGTCGCCTCGGCGATCTCGCGCTCCTTGGCGACGACCTCGGCCGGGACCTCCTCGCGGGTCAGGTACTTGGCCTTCAGCGCGGCGATCTGCATCGCGGCGGCGCGAGCAACCTCGGCGGCGGCGGCGCCCTCACCCTGGTACTCGACGAGCACGCCGACGGCCGGCGGCAGGTCCGAGGACCGCTTGTGCAGGTAGGTCGCGACCGGGCCCTCGAAGGACACGACGCGACGCAGCTCGAGCTTCTCGCCGATCTTGGCGGCCAGCTCCTGCACCACCTGGTCGGCGGTCTTGCCGTTGACGTCGACGGCCTTGAGCGCCTCCAGATCGGCCGGGCGCACCTTGGCGGCGGCGTCGACGATGTCGCCGGCGGTGTTCTGGAACTCGTCGTTCTTGGCGACGAAGTCGGTCTCGGAGTTGAGCTCGATCATCACGCCGTTCTGCGCGGCGACCAGACCCTCGGCCGTGGCGCGCTCGGCGCGCTTGCCGACATCCTTGGCGCCCTTGATCCGCAGAACCTCGACGGCTTTATCGAAGTCGCCGTCGGTCTCCTCCAGGGCCTTCTTGCAGTCCATCATTCCGGAGCCGGTGAGCTCGCGGAGCCGCTTCACATCCTGGGCGGTGTAGTTCGCCATCGTGGCGAGCCTCCTCGAAGATTTACGAAAGTTGTCAGGTCTCTTAGCACCACCATGCCGACCGCTTCCGAACAGGAAGGGCCGGCAAGGTGAACAGACAATCGCGGTGGGAACCGCGCCGGATCAGAAGTCGGCCGGGGTCTTGGTGGCCGGTTCTTCCTTCAGCTCCGCCTCGGCGGCGGTCTCGGCCGGAGCCTCGGCGGCAGCCTCGCCGCCCTCGGCGGCCGGGGTCGCCTGCGCCAGCAGTTCCTGCTCCCACTCGGCGAGCGGCTCGCCGGCGCCGGCTTCGGGCTTCACATCGCCCGAGGCGCGGGAGGCACGGGCCTGCACGCCCTCGGCGACCGCGGAAGCGACAACCTTGGTGAGCAGCGCGGCCGAGCGGATCGCGTCGTCGTTACCCGGAATCGGGTAGTCGACCAGGTCGGGGTCGCAGTTGGTGTCCAGGATCGCGATGACCGGGATGTTCAGCTTGCGAGCCTCACCGACGGCGATGTGCTCCTTGTTGGTGTCGACGACCCAGATGGCCGAGGGCACCTTGGCCATATCGCGGATACCGCCGAGGGTGCGCTCCAGCTTGTTCTTCTCGCGGGTCAGCATCAAGATTTCCTTCTTGGTGCGGCCCTCGAAACCACCGGTCTGCTCCATCGCCTCGAGTTCCTTCAGGCGCTGCAGCCGCTTGTGCACGGTGGAGAAGTTGGTGAGCATGCCACCCAGCCAGCGCTGGTTGACGTAGGGCATCCCGACGCGAGTCGCCTCGGCCGCGATCGACTCCTGAGCCTGCTTCTTGGTGCCGACGAAGAGAACGGTGCCACCGTGGGCGACGGTCTCCTTGACGAACTCGTAGGCCTTGTCGATGTAGGTCAGCGTCTGCTGCAGGTCGATAATGTAGATGCCGTTGCGGTCGGTGAAGATGAACCGCTTCATCTTCGGGTTCCACCGCCGGGTCTGGTGACCGAAGTGTGCGCCGCTGTCGAGCAGCTGCTTCATGGTTACGACAGCCATAGCCGCGTATCCGCCTTTCCTGTGCCGGTTGACGCAGAAACCGAGGGTCGGTCTCTGCCCTGGCGTCCGTGGCCGCCGGACCTTCCGGAAGAATTTTCGGGAGGACCAGCCGACGGCACCGTGATCGGACGCGCGAAGTCGATCCGCGTACAGCGAACCGCGTGGCCAGTCTACGACCAGCGCAGGTGAGAACATAAACGGGGTGGTCAGCGCCCGGTTTCGCGGGCGGGCTCAGCGGACGCCGGGCAACCCGCCGATCCGCAGATCAGCTCACAGTCGCCAACCGGGCATCGACTCCAGCAACGCCACGACGAGCGCAGCAAGCGCCACCACGCAGATCGCCACGCTCGTCGTCGACATCGCGAACCGTCCGTCGCTCCAGCTTCCCCACGCATGAGTGTGCAGGGTCCGGCTGCGTACTACGCAGACGGTGGCCACCACGCCCAGCGCACCGATCGCCACCAGCGCGAGCACGAGGGCCGCACGGTCGCCGCTGGTCAAGGCCACGTGCAGGAACAGCAGCGCGTTGGCCATGGCCCCCACGGCGGTGCGCCACCACGACAACGCCGTCCTCTCGGCCTGCAAACCGCGATCGGCCGCCACGGCAGGCGGGCGCTCCGGCGGGATCGAGGTCATGACAGCAGCAGTCCGATGCCGGCCAGCACGGCGATCACCGCGATACCGATCGCCAGAATCGGCACCATCACCGTGTGCGGGAGCGGACGGCCCTCCCGCATCGCCGCCCCCACCATCCGCCAGCGACCGAGGGCGCCGAGTGCGATCACGGCCGCCAGCACGATGCAGCTGATCGCCAGCGCCGATCGGATGTCGTAATGCCCGAACGGCTGCACCAACTCGTGCACCGCGACCCCACCGGCGAGCAGGCCGAGGGCGGTGCGGATCCAGGCCAGGAAGGTGCGTTCACCGGCGAGGGTGAAGCGATAGTCGAGTTCGGGGCCCTCCGTCGCGTCGGACGCGGCCGGTTCGCCGCCGGTGTCCGTGCCCGCGCGGGCGGAGCGGGGCCCGGGGGGCGCCGACGATGCGGCGGCGGGCGCGCCGGGCGGGTTCGAGTCCGCGGTGCGCGGGTCCGGCGGTGTGGCCGGGGCGGAGTCGGGCGTCTCGGCGCTCATGATCCGAACCACCGGCGAACGCGGTCCACGGAGGAGACGGCGGCCGGGCGGCCGCCGGTCATGCACGGGCCGATCACCCGTCTGCCGAACGAAACAACATGCGCCGCGGAGGTTCTCGGGACGGCCGTGACCGATTCGGCGGAATCACGACACGCGACCATCGACTGCACCTTCCTCGGGCGAGTCCGGCGGGCTCGAGCGACCACCGCGGCGTCCCACCGGGAACGCGCCCTGTTCACATGCTTGCGAGTTGTCCACACACGCCGAGACCGATCTTTCCATGCCCGTCGGTTGCGGCGAGGGTGGGACGCATGCGCTGGTTGTCGAGATTTCTTCCGGGAGTGGTGATGATGGCCGTGAGCTGCGGCGGTGCGAGCGCGTCCGCCGCGCCCCCGGCCGGATTCGGCTGGCCGCTGGAGCCGCGCCCGGCGGTCGTGCGCGGCTTCGACAAACCGCCGCACGACTGGCTACCGGGCCACCGCGGAGTGGATCTCGCCGGCGCCGACGGGCAGCCGGTACTCGCCGCCGGTGCCGGAATCGTCGTCTTCGCGGGTGAGGTGGGTGGCAAACCGGTCGTCTCGGTCGACCATCCGGGCGGACTGCGCACGACCTACGAGCCGGTACGAGCGGACGTGCCGGTCGGTCGCCGGGTCGAGCGCGGGGCGGTCCTGGGGATGCTGCAATCCGGACATGCCGGTTGTCCCGGCGTCTGTCTGCATTGGGGTCTGCGGCGTGGCCGTGACTATCTCGACCCGCTCGGCCTGGTGCGCCACGCTCCCGTGCGCCTGAAACCGGTGCGACCGCCGGCGCCCTCGGAGGCCCGCCGAGGTCCGGCGGAGGCCCGCGCCGATCTAGCGAACGGCCTCGGCGGCGGATTCCTGTTCGGACAGTTCACGTTTCCACTGCCGGAAGCCCTCCTCGGTGCGCCCGCGCCGCCAGTATCCGGAGATCGAGGCCCAATCGGCCGGCACCCCGCGCTCGGTGCGGACGTAGCGCCGCAGATCGTGCATGACCTTGTCGGCCTCGCCGTGGATGAAGACGTGCACGCGGCCTTCGCGCCAGGGCTCGGCACGGACCGCGGCGGCCAGCGCTTCGCCGGGGGTGCGATCCCCACGATGTACCCACGCGAGTTCGACCGCCGCGGGGCGCGGGAAATCCAATTCGTCCGTGGGCCCGGCGATTTCGACGAATACCCGGCCGAGGGCGTCGGACGGCAGGGCGGCACACGCCGCGGCGATGGCGGGCAGAGCCGCCTCGTCACCGGCCGCCAGATGCCAATCCGCCTCCGACTTGGGGGAATACGCACCGCCCGGCCCGAAGAGTTCGATGCGGTCGCCCGGTCGAGCCGCGGCCGCCCACGGCCCGGCGACCCCCTCGTCACCGTGGTAGACGAAATCGATCGCGATCTCCTCGGCCTCGGGGTCGACGGCGCTCACGGTATAGGTGCGCGTCGTCTCACCGTCCGGGCCGGGGAACAGCAGTTTGACGTAGGCGTCGGTGAATCCGTTGGGATGGAAACCGGTGAAACCCGGGCCGCCCAGATACACCCGGATCATGTGGTCGGTCAGGCGTCGCGTGCGCCTGACCTCGAAGGACAGTTTGGTGCGAGTACGAGCCACAGTGCGATACCTCCGATATTAGGGTTACCTAAGGAAGCGTAGCACGACTTATCTCCGATAGCTCGAAGTATATCGTCGATAATGTCGAGAGGACGATCTCGCTTCGATGCGCCATGTCGCGGCACTGCGCTGCGGGTAAGGATGGTGTTATGGCGAATTTCCCGGCCGCCGAGCCGTTCACCTATCCGGAAGTCGGAGCGACCGCCGGGGAATTCCCGCCCGGCTATCACCACTTTCGGCTGCGCCGTCGCATCGGCAGCGGACGGGCGCTGTTCGAATCCGCCGGCGATCAGATCCTGGCCTACCGCATGCAGCGCGGCACCGGCATTTTCGAACACGCCGATACCCCGGCCGCCGAACCGGGAACGGCTCTGACGGTGCGCCTGGGTATCGCCGGTATCGGCATCACGGCGCCCTGCCGGGTGATCTACGTCGTCGATGAGCCGACCCGCCGCGGCTTCGCCTACGGCACCCTGCCGGGCCACCCGGAAATCGGCGAGGAACTCTTCGCGGTGGAATACGACCCCGCCGACGAGGCGGTCTACGGCGTCGTGGCCGCCTTCTCGCGGCCCGCCGCCTGGTACACGAAACTCGGCGGCCCTGTGGTCCGTGCGGTGCAGCACTTCATCGCGGGCCGCTACATCGACGCCATCCGGCCGTAGACGACTTCCGTTGTCGGCCTCGGCGGGCATGCGCGGCGATTGTCGGATCGGCGATAAGGTCGTCCCATCGGCGTGCGACATCGCAGTATCTTGCACGACAACGTGTTTCAGCCCGGCAGCTCAGCGGAACACGGCCACCCTGCGGTCGTGACATGGCCACCCTACGACGAGGCCACGGTCGCGCCGCGCCGCTGCCTCGGCGATTCCGCTCCTCAGGCGCGGGGATGGGCTTGGTCGTGCACCCGCTTCAGCCGTTCGATCGAGACGTGGGTGTAAAGCTGGGTGGTCGCCATACTGGCGTGACCGAGCAGTTCCTGGACCACGCGCAGGTCGGCTCCGCCTTCCAGCAGATGGGTCGCGGCGGTGTGGCGCAGGCCGTGCGGACCCATGTCCGGTGCTCCCGGTACGGCCGAAACAACCTCGTGGACAACGGTTCTGGCCTGGCGCTGGTTCAGCCGGCGGCCGCGCCGGCCGAGCAGCAGCGCTCGCCCGGATTCGGTGGTGGCCAGGTGCGGGCGCCCGAAGTTCAGCCAATTCTCCAGTGCCCGATCGGCGGGCAGGCCGAACGGCACCGAGCGCTCCTTGTTGCCCTTGCCCAATACCCGCACCAGCCTCCTGCCCCGGTCCACGTCATCGATGTCGAGTCCGCACAGTTCGCTGACCCGGATTCCGGTGGCGTACAACATCTCCACCACGAGCCGATCCCGCAGAGCCATCGGGTCACGCTGCGCCGCACCGGATTCCGCGGCGTTCATGGCGGCATCGGCCTGATCCTTGCCCAGTACGGCGGGCAGCACCCGGTGCGCACGGGCCGCGCCCAGCCGTGGACCGGGATCGGCCGCGAGGCGGCCGGTGTGGGTCAGCCAGGCGGTGAACGTCCGCGCCGCCGAGGCACGCCGCGCCATGGTGGTCCGGGCTGCGCCCCCGGCCGATTGTTCGGCCAGCCACGATCGCAACAGCGGCAGATCGATCTCTCCCACCGCGGCATCGGGCGACCGGGCGCACAGATGCTCCAACAGGGATCGCGCATCCCCGAGATAGGCCCGCACCGTGTGCGCGGACCGGTTGCGTCCCAGCAGCAGATGCCGTTCGTACTGCTCGAGCAGATCCACGAGATCGCCCGGTAATCCGTCCATTTCTCCACGTTCACCGGCGCCCGGCCGGCGCGCAAGCCACCGCGCCGACAGCAGTACGGAAGGACTCGCAGATCACCGCGGAGCACGCACGTCGCATTCGCCTTTCACGCCTCCTTTCGCACGGTGCGGAACCAGCCCGAACTGTCCGACCCGACCAGGCCGGCGACCTCGAGGCCAACCAGTGCCGCGCGCACCGCGTGGATGGCGAGGCCGCTCTCGTCGGCGATCTGTTTCGGCAGTCGCGAACCGGCCACCGGCAGTTCGGCGAAGACGGCCGCCTGGTCCCCGGCCAGATCGGCGCCGGCTTCGCTGCTCCCAGGCAGTGACAGTCGCAGCGGTCCGACCTCGTCGTGGATTTCGTCGACCCGACTGACGAGAATCGCTTCGCGGTCGCGGATCATCCGGTGGCAGCCGACCGACGCCGCGGCGGTGATCGGCCCCGGCACCGCGAGGGCCGGACGGCCCAGGCGCCGCGCCCATTTCGCGGTATTGCGCGCGCCGCTGCGCATGCCCGCCTCGATCACCAGCACCCCGTCGGACAGGGCGGCGATCAAGCGGTTCCGAGCCAGGAACCGGTGTTTGTGAGCGGCTGCGCCGGGCGGATACTCGCTCACCACCACACCCGTTTCGGCGATCTCGGCCAGGAGGCGTTCGTGCTGAGCGGGATAGGGCCGGTCGATCCCGCAGGCCAGCACGGCAATCGTGTTGCCGCCGACGGCCAGCGCCGCGCGATGCGCCATCCCGTCGATGCCGAAGGCGGCACCGGACACGATCGTCCAGCCGTGCGCGGCCAGTTCGCCCGCGAGTTCGGCGGTGACCTGTTCGCCGTATCCCGAGGAGCAGCGTGCGCCGACCACGGCGATGGCCTGTTCGGTGTACTGCTGCAGTGACAACGGACCGCGGGCCCACAGCACCAGCGGCACCCCGGCGTCGGCGTCGCGGGCCGGGTCGAGTTGCGTCAGGCCCAGCAGGCGCCACTGCGGCCACTCCGGATCGTCCGGCGTGATCACCCGTCCGCCGATGCGCGCCATCAGCTCGAGATCACGCTCGGCACGGTCGATCTCGCGCCGGCGTTCGGTCGGACCGCGCAGCGATGCGGGCAGATCGCATTCCCGCACCGCACGTGCGGCCTCCACCACGCCGACTCGTGCGATGAGCGCCGACAACGCCGGACACGGGCCCTCCACCACACGGGACAGATAGACCCACGCCAGCCGTTGTTCGTCCGCGTCGACGGTCACCAGGGACGCGACGCCACCACCCGAATCGCCGCCCCCGCCGACGCTGTGACCGGTCACCGCCACACCTCCGCCTCGCCGCGGACGCGGCCCGCATGTCGCGGGTGGTGTCGCGGAACCGGACAGGCCCGTATCGCGGTCGTGTCGTCGCCCGACCTGCGAAACACGCTGTGGCTCTCCGCTCGTTCCCGACTCCGGCCGCGCTCGGCGACCACCGTCCCCACGCGGCCCATCGATCGACGGATCATCAATTCCCTCCCTTAACTCCGCATTCGGTCATCCGTACCCACGCCCACGCCCACGCCCACGCCCACGCCCACGCCCACGCCCACGCCCACGCCCACGCCCACGCCCACGCCCACGCCCACGCCCATACGATGGGCGCCGACCGGCAACGCTCGACGCTTCAGGACACGCCGCGTTGCCGAAAGTTCAACGCCTGCAGCACGTCCTGCGCCGACGGCACTTCTCCCCCGCGTAGGTCGCAGACGGTCCAGGCGACTCGGATCGCCCGGTCCGCACCCCGGGCGGACATCCGGCCCTGGCGCAGCGCGCTCTCCACCGGCGCCAGCGCATCCGCCGGCAGCCGGAAGCGCTGGCGCAGCACATGTCCCGGTACCTCAGCGTTGACGGTCCACCCGTACTCGGACCAGCGCCGCGTCGCGGCCCGGCGCGCCAGCTCGACCCGTTCCCGCACGACCACACTGGATTCGGCGTCGGAGGAAGTGAACGTCCCGGCGGCGTGCGCATGCATCTGGACCCAGATGTCGATGCGATCCATGAGCGGGCCTGACAGTTTGCCCAGATACCTGCGGCGGGCCAGCGGTGCACAGATGCAGTCGACGTCGCGGGCCGGAGCGCACGGACACGGATTCGCCGCCAGAATGAGCTGGAATCGCGCCGGGTATCGCGCCACGCCGTCACGACGGGCGATGCGAACCTCGCCCTCCTCCAAGGGGGTTCGCAACGCCTCCAGCACCTTGGTGCCGATTTCGGCACATTCGTCGAGGAAGAGGACGCCGCGATGCGCCCGGCTGACGGCGCCCGGCCGTGCGGATCCGGAACCACCGCCCACCATCGCCGATACGGAGGTCGAATGGTGCGGTGCCACGAACGGTGCCGTCGTGATGAGCGGATGATCGTCCGACAGCGTCCCGGCCACCGAATGGATGGCGGTGACCTCCAGCGACTCCGATTCCGTCAACGCCGGCAACAGCCCCGGAAGACGTTGCGCCAACATGGTTTTGCCGATGCCGGGCGGGCCGGTCAGCAACAGATGGTGGCCGCCGGCCGCGGCCACCTCCAATGCCCAGCGAGCCTCGTCCTGTCCGACCACCTCGTTGAGATCGCCGATACTTCGTCGCGGGGCGGTGTAGCTACCGTCCGGAGCCGACAGTTCGCCCTCCCCGCGCAACCAGTCGATCAGCGCGCGCAGTGTCGGCGCCCCGAGCACAGTGATCCCGTCCACCAGCCCGGCCTCACCTAGCACCGACTCGGGCACCACGACGGTCCTGCGACCGGCGGTCCGCGCCGCCAGCACGGCGGGAAGGATGCCCCGCACCCGCCGTACCCGGCCGTCGAGGGCCAGTTCACCGAGCAGCACCGTACCGGCGAGCTTCGACCCGGGCACCGAATCACCGGCGTGCAGCACGGCCGCGGCCAATGCCAGGTCGTACACGCTGCCGACCTTCGGCAACGTGGCGGGCGACAGGGCGAGGATGACGCGGCCGTCGGGCCACTTCTCACCCGAGTTCGCGACCGCGGCCCGGACCCGGTCCCGCGATTCCTGCAGGGTGGTGTCCGGACGCCCGACCAGATGGACCGACGGCAATCCCTGCCCGATATCGGCTTCGATCTCGACGAGTTGTCCGTCCACCCCGGTCACGGCCACCGAATGAGCGCGTCCCAGGGCCATCAGAACGCCGCCCGGACGTGCTCTATCCGCGCGTCCCGGCCGGGGAGCAGCAGGACCGACACCACATCGAAGCGGACCCGCCGCCACGGTCCGCTCTGTTCGGCCAGCCACAGCAGCGCGAGCCGGCGAATGCGCTGCTGTTTGGCGAAGGTCACCGACTCGGCCGGTGTGCCGAACCCCAGCCCGGAACGGGTCTTGACCTCGACGAAGGCCGTGGTGTCCGCTTCCCGGGCGATGAGATCCAATTCGCCGTAGCGACACCGCCAATTTCGTTCGACGATCCGCATCCCGGCCCCCTGCAGGAACTGCGCGGCCAGTTCTTCTCCGTGGGCGCCGAGCGCCAGATTGTGTGCCACCTGCTCAGCATGCCGTCGGCGAAACTACGGTCCGCCGGTCTCACCTGCGGAAACAGAAAGCCTGTGGATGAACCCGGGGCTGTGGATCACCAGCCGGGCCGGCGACCGATCTCCCCAGGTCGGGCCCGCTCTCGCTACCTGCGCGCTATTCGGGGAGGCGCAGGTCCGGCTTCTCCAGTTCCTCGATATTCACGTCCTTGAACGTGATCACGCGGACGTGTTTGACGAAGCGGGCGGGCCGATACATATCCCACACCCACGCATCCGACATCCGCACCTCGAAATACACCTCACCGTCGGCGTTCTGCGGGCGCAACTCGACAGAATTGGCCAGATAGAAGCGGCGTTCGGTCTCGACGACGTACGAAAATTGACCGACGATGTCCTTGTACTCGCGATACAGCGAGAGTTCCATCTCGGTTTCGTACTTCTCGAGGTCCTCGGCGCTCATGCCTCGCTCCGCTCGCTCATCGGGTGGAATATCCTCCTCTATCGCCACGAACGCGTGTAGCGTGCTCACATCATCCCGCATGGGCGGTATCGGCGGCCACCCGCCCGGTCTCCGCGGCCTCGGTGCCCCGGACATTGCGCCACGACCGGCGGTGTTCGTCACTGGGCCCGAGCCGCTCCAGCGCCGCCAGATGCTCGGGCGTGTTGTAGCCCTTGTGCGCGGCGAAGCCGTATCCGGGCAGGTCACGGTCCATCGCGACCATGATGCGGTCGCGCGTCACCTTGGCGAGGATGCTGGCCGCGGCGATACAGGCCGCCGCCGCGTCACCACCGATCACCGGCAGCGACGGGACGCTGATACCCGGCACCCGGAAGCCATCTGTGAGTACGTAGCCGGGCCGCACCTCCAGACCCGCCACCGCCCGGCGCATGCCCTCGATATTGGCGACATGGATGCCGATCGCGTCGATCTCCCACGCGGGAATCACCACGACCTTCCAAGCCAGCGCCCGGCGCACGATCACCGGATACAACTGCTCGCGCACGGCCTCGGTCAGCTTCTTCGAATCGTCCAGTCCCGCAAGGGAATCGTAGGCCTTGGGCGCGAGCAGACAGGCCGCGACCACGAGCGGACCGGCGCAGCACCCCCGGCCCGCCTCGTCGACACCCGCGACCGGACCGAGACCACTGCGGATCAGCGCCGCTTCCAGCGTGCGCAGGCCACCGGCCCGCCGCATCACCACTCGCGGCGGCCAGTCTCCTGTGCGAACCACCGGCCGGATGATCTTGCCGCCCTTACCGTTGCGCGTCGTGCGTCGCGATGTCTCCGCCACTGCACCTACCGTTCGACTATCCCGTGACTCGATTATCTCGCGCCGCGCGCCTCAGTTCGTCTGCGGATTCTGTGACCGGACCGGGCCGATCCGGCTCGGCGGCCAGATCTTGAACACCGCCTTACCGCGCACTGCGTCGACCGGCACGGTGCCGGAGTACTCGTCGTCGACATGGGCGCGCGAGTCCGCGGATTCGTTGCGGTTGTCGCCCATCACCCACAGATTGCCCTCGGGCACCTTCACCGGGCCGAATTCGCGGCCGCGCGGGTCGATCGACAGCCCGCCGGCCACCTTGGTCGCATAGGCCAGCCCCGGCTGATAGGGGTAGATGTAGTGCGCGTACGGCTCGTCGAGCGGTTTACCGTCGACCATCACCCGGCCCTGCGCATCGCAGCACTGCACGGTCTGACCGCCGGTCGCGATCACGCGCTTGACCAAGTCGTTCTCATCCGGCGGCACCAGTCCGAAGAACGAGAAGAAGTTCTGCACGCCGCGCACGACGACATTGCTGGAGCGGTTGGAGTGGTAGGACTTGTTCCACGAACCGCTCGGGCCGACGAATACCACGACGTCGCCGGGCTTGGGATCACCGAAGTCGTAGCTCAGCTTCTCGACATAGATCCGGTCGCCCGTGCAGCCGGTGCAGCCGTGCAGCGTCGGTTCCATCGACTGTGACGGGATCACATACGGCCGGCCGATGAAATTCACCACCAGCGCCGCGATCACGGCGGCGATGACGATCAGGATCGGCAGTTCCTGCCAGAAGGGCCGCTGCTTCCGCTTACGCCTGCCGCGCCGACTGCGCGATGCGGACTCGTCTTTGCGTTCGCCACCGGCACGTTTGTCATCGGCTCCGGGCACCGCCACCGACTCGCTTTCGTCTGCCACGCCGAACAGGTTATCCCGCAGCCATGTTCGTCGTCGCCCCGGCGCACCCTGCGTGCCGAGAAGGCGCGCATATCCCGGCCGGTAAAAGAAAAACCCCCGGTCGCGAGGACCGGGGGCGGGCGTGAACGGGCAGAGCCCTGATGTTCAGCGCTTCTCCTTGATCTTGGCGGCCTTGCCGCGCAGATCGCGCAGGTAGTACAGCTTGGCCCGGCGGACGTCACCGCGGGTCACCACATCGATGTGGTCGATGTTGGGGCTGTGTACCGGGAAGGTGCGCTCGACACCCACGCCGAACGACACCTTGCGCACGGTGAAGGTCTCGCGGATGCCGCCGCCCTGGCGGCGGATGACCGCACCCTTGAAGACCTGGATGCGCTCCTTGTTACCTTCGATAACCTTCACGTGCACGTTCACCGTGTCACCCGGGCGGAAGTCCGGGATATCGGTGCGCAGCGACTTTTCGTCGACGAAGTCGAGGGTGTTCATTTCCGTCCTTTGGAAGTTCGCGTGAACAGAGGAACCTGGCGGCAACTGCTCGGCCGGTTCGTGCTCCGGATATTGGGCGGTGCGCCGGGTCGAATGCGCCCAGAGCAACCTGAGCATTGTGCCAGATCAGGCCGCTGCGGGAAAAATCGCCCCCAGGATCCGCGTCGTCCCGGCGTCAATGTCCGGTGTGCTGTGGGTGGGCCGCCGTCAGGTCGCCCGCGTCGGCCGGTCCCGGCGTACCCGCCGGTGGCGGCGCGGCGGCAGGCCCGGTGCGGTCCGGTCCGTCGCGCATGGTGGCCCGCATCGCTCTGGTCCGCAGGTGGGCGGGCGGAGCGGGGACCACGGTACGCGCCAATTCTTGCTCGGCCGCACTGCGGACGTGCGCGACATCGGGTTTGCCGGCGACCAGATCCTGCACGAAGATCTTGGCCCGGATCACCGGCCGCCGGTACCGGCGTTCGCGCACGACCGCCCGGTACATCAGGCGGCGGCGCTCGCCGTAGCGCCAGCGGGCCCACGGCGCACCCGGCCGGCTCAGCCGCAGTGCGCCCACGACGAGCAGCGGCAGGAAGAACATGCCGAACAATCCGGTCCAGATCTTGCCCTTGGCGATGACGATCGCGGCCAGCACCAGATTCACCAGCGCGAAGACGCCGAGGAAACTGCGTCCCGCGACGCTGTTGTCGTGCCGGATGTCGTTGACGTCGAGCAGCCACAGCGGGTGGAAGCCGAGCAACAGCAACCCGGTGACCGCGACCGCGACGAACACCGCATCGACGGAGGTGCGTCCCTGTTCCTCCCAGTACACGTCGCGCAGGTAATAGATCAGCGCGAATTCGTCGAGCACCAGCGCCGCGCCGATACCGAAGGTCGAGGCGAGCGCGGAGATCGTGCCGACCCCGGTGTTGTAGGTCGCGACCAATCCCAGTCCCGAGGCCAGAACCAGCACCACGCCGAACACCATGTGGTGAATGTGCACGTTGCCGGCGCGCAGGTTGCCCGGCCACCAGCGCACCTGCTTGCGAATCATCCGCACACTGAGCCGGATCAACAGGAATCCGACGATGAAGCCGAGCAGGAAGCACAGCAACGGCAGGCGTCCCTCCGCGAGGATCGCGTCGTCGAACCAGCGCCGCACAGCCGTCGTCCCCTCATTCGGAACCGGGGTGTCGGGGTAGTGATGCCCCGCGAGGCCGATCATCGAGACCTGACCCCGCGACTCCATTGTCTCGTACCCGGCCGCCGCAGTCGGGGCAAACCCGAATGCGGCGGCCGCCGAGGCTTACCGCCCGAAACCGGCGCGGCGCAGCGCATCCGCCATCGAGCCCGACGGTTCGGGCGCACCGCGACGCTGCTGATTGCGGCCCTGCCCCTTGTTCTGGCCGCCGCCCCGGTTCTGCCCGCCGCGATCCTGGCCGCCGCGATCCTGGCCGCCGCGGCCCTGATTGCCCTGGCCGCCGCGCGGCTGACCACCCCGGTTCTGCCCGCCGCGCTGGCCCGCGCCGCCCTTCTCGGCTTTGCCCGCGCCGGGCTCGTCGTCCAGACGCAGGCTCAGGCCGATGCGCTGGCGGGCGACGTCGACCTCCAGCACCTTCACCTTCACCACGTCACCGGATTTCACGATCTCGCGGGGATCGCGGACGAACGAATGCGACATGGCCGAGACGTGGACGAGACCGTCCTGATGGACACCCACATCGACGAAGGCGCCGAAGGCGGCCACGTTCGTCACCACACCTTCGAGCACCATGCCGGGTTCGAGGTCGGCGACCTTTTCCACGCCGGCGGCGAATTCGGCGGTCTTGAATTCCGGGCGCGGGTCACGGCCGGGCTTCTCGAGTTCGGCGATGATGTCGGTGACGGTCGGCACACCGAATTTCTCGTCGGTGAATTCGCCCGGCCGCAGTGCCCGCAGGGCCGAGGTGTTGCCGATCAGGCCGGGCACGTCGCGTCCGGTCGCCTCCAGGATCCGGCGCACCACGGGATAGGCCTCGGGGTGCACGGCCGAGGAGTCCAGCGGGTCGTCGCCGCCGCGGATGCGCAGGAAGCCCGCGCACTGCTCGAATGCCTTGGGGCCCAGCCGCGGAACCTCAAGCAGCGCGGTGCGGCTGCGGAACGGGCCGTTCTGATCGCGATGCGCGACAATCGATTCCGCGACCGAGGAGGCGATGCCGGAGACACGGGACAGCAGCGGCACGGAGGCGGTGTTGACGTCGACACCGACCGCGTTCACCGCGTCCTCGACCACCGCGCCCAGCGACCGGGCCAGCAGGGTCTCGGAGACGTCGTGCTGGTACTGGCCGACGCCGATGGACTTCGGCTCGATCTTCACCAGTTCGGCCAGCGGATCCTGCAGCCGCCGCGCGATCGAAACCGCGCCGCGCAGCGAGACGTCCAGTTCCGGCAGTTCCTGCGAGGCGTACGCGGAGGCGGAATACACCGAGGCGCCCGCTTCCGAGACCACGATCTTGGTCGGCTTCCGCGCGCCGGGCGTCGCACCGATCCGCGAAATCAGTTCCACGGCAAGGGCATCGGTCTCCCGGGAAGCGGTGCCGTTGCCGATCGCGATGAGCTCCACGTCGAACCGCGCCACCAGCGCCCCGAGCACCGCCAGCGACTTCTCCGTCTGGCCCTGCGGTTTGTGCGGATAGATCGTCTCGGTGGCCACCACCTTGCCGGTGCCGTCCACCACGGCCACCTTCACGCCGGTGCGGTAGCCCGGGTCCAGGCCCATGGTGGTGCGGGTGCCGGCGGGTGCGGCGAGCAGCAGGTCACGCAGGTTGGCGGCGAAGATGTCGACGGCGTCCTTCTCGGCGGACTGCCGCAACCGCATCCGGATATCGATGCCGAGGCTGACCTGCAGTTTGGTCCGCCACGCCCAGCGCACGGTGTCGAGCAGCCAGGTGTCGGCCGGGCGCCCCTGGTCGGCGATGCCGAACTTGTGCGCGATCCGGCCCTCGTAGATGGTGCGCTGCCCCGGCTCCGGTTCCTCGGTATCGGATTCGAGCGACAGGCTCAGCACGTCTTCCTTCTCGCCGCGCAGCAGCGCCAGGATGCGGTGCGAGGGCAGTTTGGCGAACGGTTCGCTGAACTCGAAGTAGTCGGCGAATTTGGCCCCGGCCTCTTCCTTGCCGGTCCGGACCCGCGAGGTGACCTGGCCGCGCTCCCACATCAATTCGCGCAGTTCACCGACGAGGTCGGCGTCTTCGGCGAATCGCTCGACCAGAATCGCGCGGGCCCCGTCGAGCTGTTCGGCGGTGTAGCCGGACGGATCGGTGGTGGGGTCGCCGATGAGGGCGTCCGCGACCGGTTCGTGTCCGGCCTCGCGGGCGATCTGCGCCTTGGTGCGCCGCTTCGGCTTGTAGGGCAGGTAGATGTCCTCGAGGCGAGCCTTGGTCTCCGCGAGCATGATCTGCTGTTCCAGCGCGGCGTCCAACTTGCCCTGTCCGCGAATGGATTCCAGGATCGAGTTCCGGCGCTCGTCGAGTTCGCGCAGGTAGTGCAGCCGCTCCTCCAGTTGCCGCAGCTGCGCGTCGTCGAGCCCGCCGGTCACCTCCTTGCGGTAGCGGGCGATGAACGGCACGGTCGACCCGCCGTCGAGCAGCTCTACGGCGGCACGGACCTGTTCGTCACGGACCGAGAGCTCCTCGGCGATCCGCCTGCCGACACTGGCCAGGCGCACCTTTCCAGGGGCGGCGGCTTCCGTGCCGGTGGTTGCTTCGGTGCTGACGGGTTCGGAGGCTGTCGTCACGCTGGCTGACACTACCGTCGGCCTCCGACAGCGGACCAGGTGGAGCGCCCGGTGCGCACGCAGCCGCACCCGGTGCCGGCGCGCCGCGAACGGAAATGACCGAAAACCGGCTGGCCACAGCCTCGCCGACCTCGTGACTGCGAACGAACTGGGCAACCCCGGCGACCACACATCCGCACCCCGTATGGGCGCGTCGGCCACGTCCTGCACGCGATGCGGCGACACGGCTAATGCGACGCCTCGACCGGTGAAGTCCTGTCGCGCAGAGTTTTCGGCTACTCCGGCGGCAGCAGATCCGGGCGGCGCTCCCGGGTGCGCCGCAGTGACTGTTCACGGCGCCACGCGTCGATGCGCGCGTGATTGCCCGACAGCAGAATCTCGGGCACATCGAGTCCGCGCCAGCTCACCGGCCGGGTGTAGCTGGGGCCTTCGAGCAGCCCGTCGGAGAACGAATCCTGTTGGTGGGAGGCCTGATTGCCCAGGACGCCGGGGATCAGGCGCACCACCGCCTCGGCCATCACCAGCACGGCGGCTTCCCCGCCGATCAGGACGTAGTCGCCGATGCTGACCTCTTCCACCCGGACCCGGCGGGCGGCATCGTCGAAGACGCGCTGATCGATCCCCTCGTAGCGGCCGCAGGCGAAGACCAGATGCGATTCGGCGGACCAGCGCTGGGCGGTTTCCTGGGTGAACGGCACTCCGGCCGGGGTCGGCACGACGAGCAACGCCTCGTCCGGGCACACCTCGTCGAGCGCGTCACCCCAGACGACGGGTTTCATGACCATGCCCGGCCCGCCCCCGTAGGGAGCGTCGTCGACCGACTGGTGCACGTCGTGGGTCCAGCGCCGCAGATTGTGCACGCCGAGCTCGACGATGCCCTTCTCGATCGCCTTGCCCAGCAACGCCGTCCGCAGCGGCTCGAGATATTCGGGGAAGATGGTGACGACGTCGATGCGCAGAGCTGACGAGCGCTGCGCGGGATCGTCGGCTCCGGTGCCCATCGCTACTCCTCGTCCAGCAGGCCTTCGGGTGGGTCGATCACGATCAGGCCCTCGGCGACCGACACGGTCGGCACGATCGCGGTCACGAAGGGCACCAGGATTTCCCGGCCGGCACGCCCGCCGGCGCCCGCACCGGCCCGGATCGACAGCAGTTCGCCCGCGGCCGAATGCAGGACCTCGTTCACGGTGCCGATCTCGGTGCCGTCCGCGAGCCGAACGCTCAGACCTTCGAGTTCGTGGTCGTAGAACTCGTCGGGATCCTCCGACGGCGGCAGTTCCGCGGTATCGACGAGAAACAGAGTGCCGCGCAACGCATCCGCGGCGGTACGGTCGCCGACACCCTCGAGACGAACGAGAAGCCGGCCCGAATGCTCTCGGGCCGACTCCACCGTGAATATGTCCACCGCTTCGCTTCTCGGCGCCCGGCCACGCAGGCGGGCGCCGGGAGCGAAGCGGAGTTCGGGTTCGTCGGTACGTACCTCGACCACGAGTTCGCCGCGCACACCGTGCGATTTGGCGACCCGCCCGACTACCAGTTCCATCTACTGATCGGTATCGACCACGTCGACCCGGATACCGCGGCCACCGATGCCGGCGACCAGGGTGCGCAGCGCGGTCGCGGTACGACCGCCGCGGCCGATCACCTTGCCCAGATCATCGGGGTGGACGTGGACCTCGACGGTGCGTCCACGCCGGCTGGTGATCAGATCGACGCGCACGTCGTCCGGATTCGCGACGATGCCGCGCACCAGGTGCTCGACGGCATCGGCGACGACCGCACTCATTACTCGGCAGCCTCGGTCGCGGCCTCGGCCTCACCCTCGGCGGCCTTGGACTTCTTCTTCTTGGGGGTGACGGCCTCGGCGACCGGCTCGCTGTCGGCGGCGGCCAGGGCAGCGTTGAACAGGTCCAGCTTGCTCGGCTTGGCGGCCTTGACCTTCAGGGTGCCCTCGGCGCCCGGCAGGCCCTTGAACTTCTGCCAGTCGCCGGTGATCTCCAGCAGACGCTTGACCGGCTCGGTCGGCTGCGCGCCGACACCCAGCCAGTACTGCACGCGCTCGGAGTCGACCTCGATCAGCGAGGGCTCTTCCTTCGGGTGGTACTTGCCGACGTTCTCGATGGCGCGGCCGTCGCGGCGGGTGCGCGCATCGGCGACGACGATGCGGTACTGGGGGTTGCGGATCTTGCCCAGACGGGTCAGCTTGATCTTGACAGCCATGGCTGTATCAATGCCTTTCGATGGCGGCCGCCCGAGGGCAGCCTGAGTGGTCACGGCGCAATTCAGCAGCCCGCACGGGGTGCGGACCCGGTTTTGCGTTGAGTGTGTGACCGCCGCGCGGTACGTAACCGGAGACGGGCTGACACTGTCCCCGAATACGGAACCGCGAGCGAGTCGCGGTCGTCGACGAGGACGGTCGTTCATTGTGCCAGACGCGCCCGCGCCCGGAGAAATCGCCCCGCACCGAGCGGGCCGTTTCCCCGAGCACGCGCAGGTCGGTGACCAGCGCCGTTGCCGCGCAGTTCGTCGCCCCGACGGCCCTAGCGGTGTCCGGTGACCGGATCCCGGCCCGGGTACACCCGCCCGCGCAGGACGACGTAGGCCGGGGCGTCGAGCGCATCGCGACTCGACCGCGGATCGGTGCGGTAGACGACGAAATCGGCCGGTGCGCCGTCCTCGATACCCGGTCGGCCGAGCCACTCCCGGGCCCGCCACGAGGCCGCGGCCAGCGCCTCGTGCCGCGACAGCCCGGCACCGGCCAGCGCGTCGATCTCGTCGGCGATGCGGCCGTGCCGGATCGAACCGCCGGCGTCGGTGCCGGTGTAGATCGGCACCCCCGCCGCGTGGACGTCGGCGACGGTGTCGCGGACCCGGCGGTGCAGATCGCGCATATGGGCGGCGTAGACCGGGAATTTGGCCGCACTGTCGGCGATATCGGGGAAGGTGTCGATATTCACCAGCGTGGGCACCAGAGCGGTGCCGTGTTCGGCCATCATCTCGATGGTGTCGTCGGTGAGTCCGGTGCCGTGCTCGAGGCAGTCGATTCCGGCGTTGATCAACCCTGGTAGCGCGTCTTCACCGAAGACGTGCGCGGTGACGCGGGCTCCCTCCCGGTGCGCGGCGTCGATGGCCTCCTTCAGGATCGCGTCGCTCCACAACGGCCGCAGATCACCGGCGGACCGATCGATCCAGTCGCCGACGATCTTGACCCAGCCGTCGCCGAAGCGGGCCTGTTCGGCGACGATATCGGGCAGGTCGCGCTCGTCGTTCAGTTCGATGCCCAGTTCGCGGATATACCGCTTGGGACGGGCGATGTGGCGGCCGGCCCGGATGATCTCCGGCAGTTCGTGATGATCGTCGATGAAGCGGGTGTCGATGGGGGATCCGGCATCGCGCAGCAGCAGCGCACCCGCGTCGCGTTCCACCTCCGCCTGCGCGATCGCGCCCTCGCGATCCTCGTGCCCGCCGCCGTAGCGAATGCCGACGTGGCAGTGCGCGTCGACCAGCCCCGGCACGATCCACCCTGTGTCACACACGGTTTCGGCGTCACGCACCGGTTCGAAGGAGATCACCCCGTCGCGGACCCACAGATCGCGCACCTCGTCGCCGGGAAGGACCACCCCACGCAGATGCATCCGCATATCGCTCCTCACCACATCGCCGGAAGCCGATCGCCGCCCGATCCCAACCTACCGGGACTTCCGCGGCGAGGCCGGTCGGCGATAGTCGTCACCTCATTCGCCGACGGGGCGGGCCGCGCGCAGCAGGATGTCGGCGACGGCTCGCGCCTGTCGCGCCACCTCGGGGTCGTCGTGCATCGCGGCCGTGACCATCGCGCCGTTGGCGACGATCAGCAACTGGTCGGCCACGGATTCGGGCAGCGCACACTCGGTCACGAGATCAGCCAGATAGTCACGCACCGCACGCTTGTGCCGGGCGGCGATCCGGCCGACCTCGTCGGATGTGCCGCCCAGTTCCCCCACCGTATTGATGAACAGGCAGCCGCGGAAATCGGGCCCGCTGAACCACTCGTACAGGAAGTCGAACACCGCCAGCACCCGCTCCCGGGGAGTGCTCGCGTTGTCGTCGACGTACCGCGCGAGCGCGGTGCGCACGTCGTTATCGCGCCGCGTCAAGACCGCGTGCACGAGATCGGACTTCGAGGGAAAGTCGCGGTAGAGCCGTTTCAGCGGCACATCCGCGGCATCTCGGATCGCGTCCATACCGACGCCCTGAATTCCGCGTTCGTTGAACAGCCGGTCGGCCGCGCCGAGGACCCGCGCGGCATCCGCTTCACCCTGCACAACCGTCTCCCTTGCGTGAGAACCATCGTTCTCCTATGCTACCGGAGTCCGCCGAGAACGCTCGTTCTCCCGATGACGGATCTTCCGATCGAAAGGAATCACCATGTCCGCCTTCGCCACCCGACAGCACACGACCACGGTCCGTGGACTCGAGGTGTTCTATCGGGAAGCCGGAAATCCGGACCGTCCGACCCTCGTGCTGCTGCACGGCTTCCCGTCCAGCTCGCACATGTTCCGCCACCTCATGTCCGAGCTGTCCGACGAGTTCCACCTCGTGGCGCCGGACTTCATCGGGTTCGGCAACTCGGCCGCGCCGGGCGTCGACGAATTCGACTACAGCTTCGACCAGCTCGCCGACATCACCGAAGAGCTACTCGATCAGCTGGGCGTGCGGCGCTTCTCGCTCTACATCCAGGATTACGGCGCCCCGATCGGGCTGCGGATCGCAAGCCGCAATCCAGAGCGGGTGACGGCGCTGATCTCGCAGAGCGGCAACGCGTACCTCGAAGGCTTCACCCCGTTCTGGGATGTCCTGTTCGCCCATGCGAAGGACCGGGCAGCCAACGAAGCGGCGGTCCGAGAACTGTTGGAGCCCAAGTGGACTCAATGGCAGTACACCCACGGCGTACCCGCCGACCGGATGGACCGGCTGGCTCCGGAAGCCTGGCAACTCGACCAGGCCAAGCTGGATCGGCCCGGCAACGACGCGATTCAGCTGCAGTTGTTCTGGGATTACCAGTTCAATCTGGACGGGTATCCCGCCTATCAGCAGTACTTCCGCACCCACCAGCCTCCGACCCTCATCACCTGGGGCCGTAACGACGAGGTGTTCGGTGCCGCCGGGGCAGAGGCCTACCTGCGTGATCTCCCGAATGCCGAGCTGCATCTGCTCGACGCCGGACATTTCGCACTGGAGACACACGGCGACGAGATAGCGGCATACATCCGCGACTTCCTCCGGCGCGCACTATGACATCCGGCTCGCCGCGGCGTCACGCCGCGGCGAGTGGAGCGGGTCGATAGGGCTCAGTTCTTGGGGAACTTCAGCTTGGACAGGTCGAAACCCTCCAGCCCCGGCGGCAGTTCGTCCAGCCCCTTGGGCATATTGGACAGATCCGGCATCCCCGCGGCGGGCATCCCCGGCATTCCGCCCGGCATACCCGGCATACCCGGGAATCCTCCGCGCATGCCCTTCGGCGGAGTCGGGCCGCGTCCGCCCTTCTTGCCCTTCTTTCCCTTCTTGCCCTTGGCGTTTCGCCGCGACCCCGGCAGGCCCATCTGCCGGCCCATCGCGGCCATCATCTTGCGGGCTTCGAAGAACCGGTCGACCAGCTGGTTCACGTCGGAGACGGTGACGCCGGAACCGTTGGCGATGCGCAGGCGGCGAGAGGCGTTGATGATCTTGGGGTTGGCCCGCTCGGCGGGGGTCATACCGCGGATGATGGCCTGCACCCGGTCGAGCTGTTTGTCGTCGACCTGGGCCAGCACATCCTTCATCTGGCCGGCGCCCGGCAGCATGCCGAGCAGGTTGCCGATCGGGCCCATCTTGCGGATGGCCAGCATCTGGTCGAGGAAGTCCTCGAGGGTGAGCTCGCCGGAGCCGATCTTGCGGGCGGCCTCCTCGGCCTGCTGCTGGTCGTAGACCTGTTCGGCCTGTTCGATCAGGGTGAGCAGATCGCCCATGCCGAGAATGCGGCTCGACATGCGGTCGGGGTGGAAGACGTCGAAGTCCTCGAGCTTCTCACCGGTCGAGGCGAACAGGATCGGGACGCCGGTGACCTCGCGGACCGACAGCGCGGCGCCACCGCGGGCGTCACCGTCGAGCTTGGTGAGCACGACACCGGTGAAACCGACACCGTCGCGGAAGGCCTCCGCCGTGCTGACCGCGTCCTGGCCGATCATGGCGTCGAGGACGAACAACGTCTCGTCCGGATGCACCGCGTCGCGAATGCCGGCGGCCTGGCGCATCAACTCCTCGTCGATACCGAGGCGGCCCGCGGTGTCGACGATGACGATGTCGTAGTGCTTCTGCTTCGCTTCCTCGACACCGGCCTCGGCGACGCGGATCGGGTCGGCAGCGGTGACGCCCAGGGCGTTGTCGCCGCCACCGATCGAGGTGCCCGGATGCGGGGCGAACACCGGCACACCGGCTCGTTCGCCGACCACCTGCAGCTGGGTGACGGCACCCGGCCGCTGCAGGTCACAGGCCACCAGCAAAGGCGTATGCCCTTGGCCCTTCAGCCATTTCGCGAGCTTGCCCGCGAGTGTGGTCTTACCGGCACCCTGCAGACCGGCGAGCATGACGACCGTGGGCGGGTTCTTCGCGAACTGCAGGCGCCGGGTCTCGCCACCGAGGATGCCGATCAATTCCTCGTTGACGATCTTCACGACCTGCTGCGCGGGGTTCAGCGCGGCCGACACCTCGGCGCCCTTGGCGCGTTCCTTGACGCGGGCGATGAACTCCCGCACGACCGGCAGCGCCACGTCCGCCTCGAGCAGGGCGAGCCGGATCTCGCGCGCGGTCGCGTCGATATCGGCCGGTGACAGACGCCCCTTGCCACGCAGATCCTTCAGGGCACCGGTCAACCGGTCGGAAAGGGATTCGAACACCGATCGCGCTCCTGGTCTCGTCGAGGGACGTCACTCGGGTTACCAGGGTACGGGCAACTCCGCGATCGGTGGATTCGCCCTAGTCGAAGCCCCGCCGCCGGCCGGGCGGCGGGCTCGTCACCGGCCTGCGGTCAGGACAGCGCGCTGTGCCGCGGCCGCGGGGCCCGGCTGAAGTCGTGCTGTTCGTAGGCCACCAGATAGACGGCCTCGCGGCCGGTCAGACCCAGTGGCAGTGCCATGGCGTCCAGGGTCGCCCAGTCGGCGTCACCGGGTGCACCGTCGACGAGCGCGCCGGCCAGCTTCATGGCCGCCACCGCCTGCCCGCCGGTCAGCGTGCGGCCCGGAAGCCAGGACACCACCCAGTGGTCGCCGCCGACACAGCGAGCGATGTGGTGGGTCGAATCGCTGGTGATCATGGATGAGGACACAACTTCGTTTGCCATCGACCTGCTCCCCTCAACGCACCCAACTCGCCGGACAGGTACAGCAACAGCTCGAACAGCTTGCGATCACGATCAACTTCACGATCTACACCAGATCGTAGAGTGGCGGACATCACATCCAGCAGAGGTTGCCGCAACGATCTGGTTACCGCGTTACGGACCAAACGACCAGGTTGCCCCGATAACCGGGCGAAGGTTGGTAAACCTAACCGGCACCCGTGGCGGTGTCCGTTTCGCTCGGTTTCTTCGGCTCCTGATGCGGGACGACCCCCAGCAGTGCCGCCTCGATGGCACGGCGGCGCTGCGGGGTGTCGTCCTCGCCCAGACCGAGGCCGAACGAGTCGACCACCACCGAGCCCATCGTGTCGGCCTTCGCCCACCGCACATCCGCGCCCTGAGCGGCCAATGCCGCGGCCAACCGGCTGAGCAGGCCGATGCGGTCCTCGGCACGCAGTTCGAGCACCACCTCACCGGGCCGGTCGACCTCGATCCAGATCACCCTCGGCTCGGCCTGGGCGTACGGACTGGTTCGAGCCGCCGCGTCGCGCTCCTTGTCCGCGAGCACGGAGGCCAGCTTCAGATCGCCGTTGATCGCGCGGATCAGCTCCTGGCGCAACAGTCCGGCGTCGGGCGGATTGCCGAAGGTCGGTGTCACCACGAAGGTGTCGATCGCGGTGTCACCCGAGGCCGCCAGCGTCGCGGACAGCACCCGCAGGGAATGCAGGGCGAGCACCCCGGCCGCCTCCGAGAGCAGGCCGGGAGTATCGGGGGCGACGACCGTCACGTGGTGAATGTAGCGTCCGTCGCCGGGAGTCAGTTCCACGTGCACACCACCGGCCGCGGCCCTGTCCAGCACAGCCGCGTTGACCACCGTCGGCGTCGGCGAAACCCGTTGTGGTGCGGGCTCTCCCGCCATCGCGGCGTGGCCGCGGCGCACCAGTTCCGCGATCAGGGAGGCCTTCCACTCCCCCCACACGCCCGGGCCGGTCGCCAGCGAATCGGCCTCGGCGAGGGTGTGCAGCAGCTCCAGCAACTGCCGGTCACCGCCCAGCGCCTCCACCACGCCGGCGGCGGTCGCCGGATCGTCGAGATCGCGCCGGGTCGCGGTCTGCGGCAACAGCAGATGATGCCGCACGATCGTCGCCAGGCTGTGGACATCGTCGGGCCACAGGCCCAGCCGCTGACCGATCCGATCGGCCAGTTCGGCACCCACCACACTGTGATCCTCGGTGCGGCCCTTGCCGATATCGTGCAGCAACGCTCCGAGCAGCAGCAGGTCCGGCCGGGCGACCCGGGTGCTCAGCGCACCGGCGTAGGCGACGGTCTCGACCAGGTGGCGGTCGACGGTCCAGGTGTGCACGGCATCGCGGGGCGGCAGATCGCGCACTGCCCCCCATTCCGGAAACAGCCTGCCCCACAAGCCGGTTCGATCCAGGGCCTCGACCGCGTCGATGGTGCCTCGGCCGGCGCCGAGCAGCACCAGCAGATCGTTGAGCGCCTCCCGCGGCCACGGCTCGCGCAGTTCGGGGGCATCCTCGGAGAGGCGGTTGAGGGTGGTCGCCGACATCGGCAGGCCGGTGCGCGCCGAGGCGGCGGCGACCCGCAGGATCAGGCCGGGATCGCGCTGCGGCCGGGCGTCGCGGGCCAGCACCACCTCACCGGCATGTTCGACCACGCCCTCGTCGAGCGGGCGGCGCACGGGCAGGCGCCGCAATCGGGCCAGACCGCGGCGCGGCAGCGCGTTGGCCGCGGTGCGCAGGCCGACGTCGACCGAATAGACGACCGTGCGCGCCGCATCGCTGAGCGTGCGCGCCAGATCGAATCGATCGCCGATGCGCAGGGCGGCGCCGATTTCGTCCGCGTCCTGGGCGCGCAGCTGATCACGGGAACGCCCGGCCACCCGGTGCAGTTCGGTACGCACGTCGAGCAACCGGCGATGGGCGGCCTCGAGACCACCGCCGGGAACGTCGGGTCCCAGGCCGGGCATGGCGTCGGTCAGCTGGGCGATGGCCAGCGCGTCGAGCAGCTGGATATCGCGCAAACCGCCGCGCCCGTTCTTGAGGTCCGGTTCGGCCCGGTGCGCGATCTCACCGTTGCGCTTCCACCGCGCCTGCGTCTGTTCCACCAATTCGCCGAAGCGGGAACGGATTCCGGTCCGCCATTCGCGGCGCACGCCACCGATGAGCAGATTGCTCAACTCCGCGTCGCCGACGATGTGGCGGGCATCGAGCATGCCCAGCGCGGCGGTGAGATCGTCGGCGGCCACCCGCAGCGCCTGCGGCACGGTCCGCACGCTGTGGTCGAGCTTGATGTGGGCGTCCCACAGCGGATACCAGAGCCGGTCGGCCACCTCGGCGACCCGCGCCGGGTCCACGTCGTCGTGCAGCAGCATCAGATCCAGATCGGAATACGGCAGCATCTCGCGCCGTCCCAGTCCGCCGACCGCCACCACGGCCAGCCCGCTGTCGGCGGTGATGCCCAGCTCCGCGCCCTTCGTGGTCAACCACAGCTCGTGCAGGTCGACCAGCGCCTGCCGCAGCGCCTCGGCGCTCAGCCTGGGCCGCCGGGCATCACCACCGTCGAGCAGTTGATCTCGTGCGGCCACCAGATCCTTGGCGCCCTGGGACAATTCGTCTGCACTCATACCCGCAACCACCACCCGTTCATGCGGGCAGCCCCGTCCCCGGCCGGTGCCAGGGAGCGGGGCTGCCCGAATCGTTCATCTCCTATAGTGCGTCGGCACCGCGTTCACCGGTTCGGACCCGGATCACCGATTCGACGGGGGTCACCCAGACCTTGCCGTCACCGATCTTTCCGGTGCGCGCGGCCTCGACGATCACCTCGACGACCTTCTCGACCGAGGCGTCGTCCACGACGACCTCGACCCGGACCTTCGGCACGAAATCGACCGAGTACTCCGCGCCGCGGTAAACCTCGGTGTGCCCCTTCTGGCGGCCGTACCCCTGGACTTCGCTGACCGTCATTCCCAGCACACCGGCCTGCTCGAGCCCGGACTTGACGTCCTCGAGTGTGAACGGTTTGACGATTGCAGTGATCAGTTTCATTGCGTCATGCCTCCTTGACGGCGGTACGTGCCGTGCCACCCACAGCAGCGAAATCGTATGACGTCTCCGCGTGCTCCGACTCGTCCATACCCTTGAACTCGTCTTCCTCGGAAGCACGAATGCCGATCGTGTACTTGATGATCAGACCCAGAATCAGCGAGACGACGAAGGAGAACGCCAGCACGGTGAAGGCACCGACGGCCTGCTTGCCGAGCTGGTCGAAACCACCGCCGTAGAACAAGCCCTTCGCGCCGCCGGAGGCCGCGCCCGATTCCGGGGCGAGGAACAGACCGATCAGCAGCGTACCGACCACACCGCCGACCAGGTGCACACCGACCACGTCGAGCGAGTCGTCGAAGCCGAGCTTGAACTTCAGGCCGACCGCCAGCGCGCACAGCACACCGGCCACCGCGCCGATCACCAGCGCGCCCAACACGTTCACAGACGAGCAGGACGGGGTGATCGCGACCAGACCCGCGACGATGCCCGAGGCGGCGCCGAGGCTGGTGGGCTTGCCGTCGCGGAACTTCTCCACGACCAGCCAGCCGAGCATCGCGGCGCAGGTGGCGAAGGTGGTGGTCAGGAAGGTGGAACCGGCCAGGCCGTTGGAGCTCACCGAGGAACCGGCGTTGAAGCCGAACCAGCCGAACCACAGCAGACCGGCGCCGAGCATGACGAAGGGCAGGTTGTGCGGGCGCATCGGCGTCTTCGGCCAGCCCTTGCGCTTGCCGAGCACCAGGCACAGCGCCAGGCCCGCGGCACCGGCGTTGATGTGCACCGCTGTACCACCGGCGAAGTCGATGGCCTGCAGCTTGTTCGCGATCCAGCCGCCGTGGTGGACGATGTTGCCCGCGGCGTCCTTGACGTCGAAGTCGAAGACCCAGTGCGCGACCGGGAAGTAGACGATGGTCGACCACGCGATCGCGAAGACCACCCACGCGCGGAACTTCATGCGGTCGGCGACCGCACCCGAGATCAGGGCCACGGTGATGATGGCGAACATCAGCTGGAAGGCCACGAACACCGTCATCGGGATGGTGCCGGCCAGCGGAATGTTCACCTGATCCACCGCGGACGCACCGGTCGACGGGTCGGCCGGGCTGGCCTTGACGGCGTTGGTGCCGATCAGGCCCTTGAGCCCGAAGAACTGGGCAGGGTTGCCGATCAGGCCTAGTTTGTTGTCACCGAATGCCTCGGAAAAGCCGTAGAGCGACCACAGCACGCCGACTATGCCCATCGCGCTGATGCTCATCATGATCATGTTGAGCACGTTCTTCGACCGGACCATGCCGCCGTAGAAGAACGCCAGTCCCGGGGTCATCAACAAAACGAGCGCGGAGCTCGCCAGCATCCACGCGGTGTCGCCGGTGTCGGGCACACCGAGCAAGGGATACGCCACCTTGTTCCTCCTCATCTCGGGCCCGGCCGAACTGCGGCAAACGAGCCTGCACAGAAGGGTCGCGATCGGGTGTTTCATCCGTGCCGCCGCGATGTTTCGCATGCGTGAACGGATCAGCTTCCCGTGTTGCTACCAGGTTTCGGCGCGCACACAGCGCATGTCGGCGCACCGTGAGGACCGTGTCGAAATGAGGAGGAACTGCCGTTTTGCTTCTCGCCGCTACCCGAGGAGGGCGTCGACGAATGCGGACGGTTCGAAGGGGGCCAGATCGTCGGCGCCCTCGCCGAGGCCGACCAGTTTCACCGGCACACCGAGCTCGTGCTGCACCTGGAAGACGATGCCGCCCTTGGCGGTGCCGTCGAGTTTGGTGAGCACCACGCCGGTGATGTCGACGACCTCCGCGAAGACCCGGGCCTGGGTGAGCCCGTTCTGCCCGACGGTCGCGTCGAGCACGAGCAGGACCTCGTCGACGGCGGCCTTCTTCTCCACCACGCGCTTGACCTTGCCCAGCTCGTCCATCAGACCGGTCTTGGTGTGCAGCCGGCCCGCGGTGTCGACCAGGACCGCGTCGACTCCCTCCTCGATGCCGGCGCTGACCGCGTCGAAGGCCACCGATGCCGGATCCGCGCCCTCGCGGCCGCGCACGGTGTCGGCGCCGACGCGTTCGCCCCAGGTCTGGAGCTGGTCGGCGGCGGCGGCGCGGAAGGTGTCGGCGGCGCCGAGCAGCACGCGGCGGCCGTCGGCGACGAGCACGCGCGCCAATTTGCCGGTGGTGGTGGTCTTACCGGTGCCGTTCACGCCGACGACCAGCAGAATCGACGGGTGGTCGGCATGCGGCAGCGCCCGGATCGAACGATCCAGGTCCGGGCGCAGGGCCTCGATCAGCACATCCCGCAGCACCTGCCGGGCCTGTTCGGAGGTGCGCACGCTGCGCGCGGCCAACTCCTCGCGCAGTCGCTCGACCACGGTCGTCGTGACCGAGGTGCCGAGGTCGGCCATGACCAGGGTGTCCTCGATCTCTTCCCACGAGTCCTCGTCGAGGTCGCCACCGCCGAGCAGACCGAGCAGACTCTTGCCGACCGCGTTCTGCGACCGTGACAGCCGCCCACGCAGGCGGGTGAGGCGCCCGGCGGTGGGTTCGATCTCCTCGACCGCGGCGGGCTCGGGCACCGGGGCCGTGGGTGTCGGTGCGGTGGGCGTCGGCGCGGTCGGGGCGGGTGCGGTCGGGACGGGTGCGGTCGGGGCCGAATCCGCCGGAGCGGCCTCGGGCGGCTCGACGGGGGCGGGCGCGATCGTGGCGGCGCCGTCGGTCGAGGGCGGCGCGGCGGGAGCTTCGGCCGGGGCTTCCACCGGGGCCGCCTCGGCCGGCGCTTCGGGCGCGGCCACGCCGTCGCCGGGTGTTTCCGTCGTCTCCGGCTCGACGGTCGGCGCGGTCGCGCTCGCGCCGTCCGCCGGGCGGTCGGCGAGGGTCTCCGGTTCGGGCAACCGCACGTCGGTGATGGTCCGGCGCACCGAGTCGCGCGGGATGGCGGCGTCGTCGCCGACATGCGGCTGACCTTCGTCGTCGGTGCGTTCGATCGGGACCGGTTCGGGGCGCGGTGGCGTCAGTGTGCCCGAGCCCGCGCCGCTCTGACTGAAGTTGAAGCCACCGGCTGCGGTATAGCCACCCGACCGGTCGGTCAGCTGCTTGTCCGGTTCCTCCGCCGGGGTGATGCTCACTCGGCGGCGCTTGTACAGGACGAATCCGGCAACGAACGCCACCAGTAGTACGGCGACGATCGCGGCGATCAGAATCCAGGCTTGCGCAGTCACGGCTCCCATCCTGTCAGAACCCGCGAACGCCCCCGCGTGGCGGCAGGCAGGTGTTGCGCCCGCGGCGGTACGGGTGATTCGTCACTCTCCGCGCAACGATCCGCGAACCCCCGACACGCCGACGACGTCGGACGATAGGGCGTCCGGCCACGCATCACCGGCAACCGTCCGGATACCAACCGCCCAAGGCGCGGCGAATCCGACACAGAGACAATAGGATCGGCTCGTGACCGATCGAAATGTGCTTGGGGGACCGCTGGAGGAGTGTGGCACCGATCCTCTCACCGGCTTCTACCGGGACGGCTGCTGTAGCACCGGCCCCGAGGATCTGGGTAGCCACACCGTCTGCACCGTCGTGACCCAGGAGTTCCTGGAGCATCAGAAATCGATCGGCAACGATCTGCTCACCCCACGTCCGGAGAACAACTTCCCCGGACTGCAACCCGGCGACCGCTGGTGTGTGGTCGCGGTCCGGTGGCTGCACGCCCACGAGGACGGGGTGGCCGCGCCGGTCGTTCTGGCCGCGACCCACGAGAACGCGCTCGAGGTCGTGCCGATGGAAACCTTGCGCAAATACGCCGTCGACGTCCCCGACGACGTCAGCGATCTGCTGTGATCGCTCACCGGCCCGTCGATCGAGCCTGAGCATCGCGCTCCCGGCGACCGAGAGGTTCGGCGCACGGCGCGATGGTCAGGCGGCCGCGAACAGGCGGACCGCGGTATTGCGCAGCCCGATGGCCGGACGCGATCCCGGCACCATCAGCGCCGAAGCGAATCGAACCCCTCGATGCGTCGGTCTCATCATGACCCTGCAGGTCTACGCCCAGCCCGGCGAGTCCTATCCGGCAGCGGTGGACCGAGTGCTCGCCATAGTGTTCGACGGGCTGTCGTCCACTCGGCGCACGGCACACGACATTCCGGGCAGTGAGGCGTAAGGGCCGGTTCTCCTTCGGGGAATGGACGAATCCACAAGGCCGTGGATCACTCGGCAGCTGGAGAATTACTTCCCGCCACGCGCGCCGCCCGGCGCAGCCGGTGGGCCTTCTGCCGGCACGCGGACGAGCAGTACCGGGCGGGACGTCCGGTCTCCGCGTGCGCCACTTCCGCCCCGCAGATCGGACAACTGCGGCCGTCACGATTCGCGGTGTCCGCCACTGTTTCGTTACGCCCGAGTGAAGAGTTTTCCGGTTTCGTTACGGCCGGTTCGGTGCGCATCGCCGCCAGCAGCATGGCGGCGGGGCGGGACAGTTCGTCCCGCGTGTTCGAAACGCGTTGCATGGCAACACATCCGGTGAAGATGGCCAGCACGTCGGCGAGAGTCAGGTCGGCACGTACCCCACCCGAGCGCCGGGCCGCCTCCAGCAGCTGCCCGAGAGCCAGGTGAAATCGCTCCCCCGCATCCCGCAGCAGCGTCCGCGGCCAGCCGTCGTCGGCGTCGAGCAGATCGCACATCGCCTTGTTGCCCGGAGTGCGGGTGACGACCTCGGCGCAGAATCCCAGGAAGGCCGCCGCGGGATCCGGATCGTCGCGCAGTGCCAGCGCCCGGGCGGTGAGCCGATCGATCCGTTGCTGTAGCACCGCCTCGAGCAGGTCGGTCTTGGTCGGGAAATGGCGATGCACGGTCCCGGCCCCCACCCCCGCGCGGCGGGCGATCTCGGCCAGCGACACCGACGTTCCGGATTCGGCGAAGGCTCGTTGCGCGGCGGCGAGGACGCGAGCGCGGTTGCGGCGAGCGTCGATTCGGGTCCCCGGCACTCCTGGCGCCGGGGCGCGCAGGTCGTAACGAAACCCCACATCTGCGGATGGCGGAGACGACAACGCTGTTCCTATCGTGCGAATACGGGTCGACCGACCCGATTCTATCGAAAGGTTCCTCCGACATGACCGTCCACGACAACCTCGTTCTCGTCACCGGCGCGACCGGCAAACAGGGCGGCGCGACAGCCCGCGCGTTACTCGCCCGCAACGTCGGGGTCCGCATCCTGGTCCGCGATCCGGCCGCCGCCGGAGCGCGCGAACTCGCCGCACTGGGCGCGCAGGTGGCCGTCGGCGACTTCGACGCCCCGGCCACCCTCACCGCGGCGGTGGCCGGAACTCGCGGCGTCTTCCTCGTGCCACCGGCGGCCTTCGGGCCCGACGGCTGGGATGTCGACCTGGAGGCGACCCGCGGCGCCGCCGTGATCGATGCCGCCCGGCACGCCGGAACCGACCACATCGTGTTCACCGGCGTGGCCTCCTTCGACAACGAGACCTCCTGGGGCAGTTCCGGAAAGCGGCAGATCGAGCAGGCACTGGCCGACAGCGGCATGCGCTACACCGTGCTGCGCCCGGTCCGGTTCATGGAGAACTACCTGGCGCAGGGTATGCCGCTCGACGGCTTCGTAGACGGGGTGAACGTCCACCTGTTTCCAGCCGATCGACCGGCCCAGATGATCGCGGTCGACGATATCGCCGCGGTGGCCGCGCTGGCCTTCGCCGACCCCGAACGATTCTCCGGCCGGACACTCGAACTCGCCGGCGACGCCGTGGCCCCCACTGCCGCCGCGGAACTGATCTCCCGCGCGACCGGATATCCGGTGCGGTATCGCGAAATCACCGAGGCGGAAGCCGACGCACTGGGTGAACAGATCGGCAACACCTGGCGCCTGGCCCATCAGGGCCACGGCTGGCATGCCGATATCGAGCAGATCCGCTCGATCCACCCCGGCCTGCAGAGCCTGGAAACGTGGCTGGCCGGCACCGGCGCCGCGGTCCTGAAATCCCGGTTCGCGGCGGGCGACTAGGTCGTCGCGCCGACCAGATTTTCCCCGCGCATCCGCTGCGAGATGACCTGGGTGATGCCGTCGCCACGCATGCTCACCCCGTACAGCGCGTCGGCGATTTCCATAGTCGGCTTCTGGTGGGTGATGACGATCAGCTGCGACTTCTCCCGCAGCTGTTCGAACAGGCCGATGAGGCGGCGCAGGTTGGTGTCGTCCAGCGCCGCCTCGACCTCGTCCATCACGTAGAACGGCGACGGCCGGGCCCGGAAGATCGACACCAGAAACGCCACGGCGGCAAGGGATTTCTCGCCACCGGACAGCAGTGAGAGCCGCTTGACCTTCTTGCCCGGCGGCCGGGCCTCCACCTCGATGCCGGTGGTGAGCATATCGCTGGGGTCGGTCAGCAGCAGCCGTCCCTCGCCGCCGGGGAAGAGGCGGCCGAACACCTGCACGAATTCGCGTTCCACGTCCTCGTAGGCCTCGGTGAACACCTGCAGGATGCGGGCGTCGACCTCGGCCACCACATCGAGCAGGTCCTGGCGGGCCTTCTTGACGTCCTCGAGCTGGGTCGACAGGAAGTTGTAGCGCTCCTCCAGCGCCGCGAACTCCTCCAGCGCCAGCGGATTCACCTTGCCGAGGGTGGCGAGATCCTTCTCGGCGCGTTTGACGCGGCGCTCCTGGGTCGCGCGGTCGTAGGGCATTTCCTGCGGCGCGCTCACCTGGTCGCCGCGCTCGCGGGCCTGCTCGTACTCCTGCATCTCCAGTGCGGTCGGCGGCATCGGCACATGCGGACCGTATTCGGCGACGAGTTCGTCCAGCGCGATGCCGAACTGCTCGGCGATGGTGGTCTCCAATTGTTCGATGCGCAGCGCGGATTGGGCCCGCGCCACCTCGTCGCGATGCACGGCATCGGTCAGCTGCGTCAGTTGCGTGCTCAGCGCCCGCACCCGCTCCTTGATCTGATCCACCTGCCCGGCGCATTCGGTGCGCCGGCGAACCAGCTCGTCGCGCCGCGCGGCCGCCTCGCCCACCACGGTTTCCAGCTCCGCGGCGATCCGCTCGGCCGATTCGGCGACCACCGCCGCCACCTCGGCGGCACGGCGGCGGGCGGCCTGGGCTCGTTCGGCCCGGGCGCGGGTCTCACGTTCGGCGCGGGCCGCACGCCGCAGCGAATCCGCTTTGCCCCGTACCGATTCCGCGCGCTCCTCGGCGGTGCGCACCGACAGCCGGGCCTCCACCTCCATGGCACGGGCCTCGGCCAGCGCCGCGGCGGCCTGTTCACGCTCCTGCCCGGCGGTGTCGGTGCCCGCGTCGGCATCGGAATCCAGATCGGACTGTTCGGATTCGGCATGACGCAGCCGGCCCTCGAGTTCGGCCAGGGCCGTCAGATTCTGGTCGCGCGCGGTTTCGGCCTCGGCGCGCTGGGTCAGCAGCCGCTCGTATTCGGACTGGGCGCTGCGCGCCGTCGCGCCGAGGCGACCCAGCCGGTCGTAGATCGCGACCAACGCCTGATCGGATTCGTGCAAGGCCAGCAAAGCCTGGTCGACGGCCTGTTTGCGATCGCTCTGCTCGGCCAGCGCACCCGACAGCGCGGCCTCGACCTCCTCGGCCTGCCGCTGCCACGACACCAGTTCGGCCGCGGCGGCATCGATCTCGGCCTGCACCTCGATCTGGCTCGGCGCGCGGTCCGAGCCGCCGAGCACCCAGCCCGAACCGCTCAGATCCCCGTCGCGGGTCACCACCCGCAATTCCGGCCGGGCGGAGAGGACTTCGACCGCCTGCGCCAGATCGTCGACGACCACGGTGCCGGCGGTGAGGGCCCCGACCGCACCCCGCAGCCGGTCGGGACAATCGACCACCTCGACGAGCGGGCGCACTCCCGCGGGCAGATCACCGATCTCGCCACCGGGTTGCGCCGCACCGCCGTAGACGACGGCCGCGCGGCCACCGTCGGCCTCCTTCAGCGCCCGCACCGCCGCCTGCGCGGTGGGGTGCGCGTCGGCGGCGATAGCGTCGGCCAGCGGCCCGAGCGCGGCGGCCACGGCGGCCTCGAATCCGCTGTGCACCCGCACCATCGCCGACAGCCGGCCCTGCAAACCGTCGGCGCGGTTGTCCAGCAGCCAGGCGCCGCCGTCCTTGCGGGCCAGGCCCATGGTCAGCGCCTCGATGCGGGCGGTCAGCGAGGCGACCTTCTTCCCGGCCTCGCGGTCGCGTTCGCGCAGTTCGGTAACCCGCGCATCGGCCAGTTCCAGCGCCTGGGCGGCGTGTTCGTAGGCGGCGTCGAGCCCTTCCTCACCGGCGTCGAGTTCGCTCAATTCGGTTTGCACGGCCTCGAATTCGGCCTCGGCGGCATCCCCGCGCTGCCGGGCGGCGGCCAGCGACTCCGACAGCCGGGCGATATCGCCGTCGGCCGATTGGGCGCGGTGGCGCAGCGTATCCACCTGACCGGCAAGGCGGGCCAGGCCCTCACGCCGATCGGCGATGGCGCGCACCGCGGCCAGGTGGGCCTGTTCGGCGGCCTTGGCGGCCTGCTCACGATCGAGCAACTGATCGCGAGCGGCCTCCAGGGTCGCCGTGGCCACCTCGACCGCCTCGAGCAGTTCGGCCTCCTCGGCCTGCACCCGATCCGCCTCGGCCTCGAGCTGTTCCGGATCGCGGCCGGTCCCGGTGGGCTGTTCGATGGTGAGGTTGCGAGCCCGGTCCCGGGCGATCCGGATGGTCGCGTTGACCCGCTCCACCAGCGCCGAGAGCTGGAACCAGGTCTGCGCGGCCGCCTCGGCGCCAGGAGTGAGCCGCGAGAGCTGGAATTCCTGCTGCGCCAGCGCGGCATTGGCGGCATCCAGTTCCGCCTGCACGTTGATCTGCTGTTCGCGGGCGAATGCTTCCTTGCTCTGCTGACTTTCCAGTTCACGCCGGCGCGCCACCAGATCGTCGGCGGCCAGTCGTAGCCGGGCATCGCGCAATTCGGCCTGGACGGTGGCCGCGCGCCGGGCCACCTCGGCCTGGCGGCCCAGCGGTTTGAGCTGACGGCGCAGTTCGGTGGTGAGGTCGGTCAGACGAGCCAGATTGGCCTGCATCGCATCGAGTTTGCGCACCGCCTTCTCTTTGCGCTTGCGGTGCTTGAGCACGCCCGCGGCCTCTTCGATGAAGGCGCGGCGGTCCTCGGGGCGCGATTCCAGAATCGCCGACAGCTGGCCCTGGCCGACGATGACGTGCATTTCCCGGCCGATGCCGGAGTCCGAGAGCAGTTCCTGGACATCCATCAGCCGGCAGGAGTTGCCGTTGATCTCGTATTCACCGGCGCCGTCGCGGAACATCCGGCGGGTGATCGAGACCTCGGAGTAGTCGATGGGCAGTGCGCCGTCGGAATTGTCGATGGTCAGCGTGACTTCGGCGCGGCCCAGCGGCGCCCGTCCGGCGGTCCCGGCGAAGATGACGTCCTGCATCTTGCCGCCCCGCAGCGCCTTGGCGCCCTGCTCCCCCATCACCCAGGTCAGCGCGTCGACGACGTTCGATTTACCGGACCCGTTCGGCCCCACCACACAGGTGATGCCGGGCTCGAGCCGCAGCGTCGTCGCGGACGCGAAGGATTTGAATCCCTTCAGCGTCAGACTCTTCAGGTGCACAGTCGGTCAGGCTACCCGGTCGGGCCTCGTTGCCGGACGGATGCCGGGCGAACGTGTTCGCCCGGCATCCGTCGAATCGGGGCCGGATCAGGCAGCGGTGACGGTCAGCGTGTAGTCGCTGGGCGAGCCGTCGGCGGAGGTGACGGTGATCTGGTAGTCGAGGCCGTCGGCGACGATCTCGGCGTGCGGAACCTCGGTGGCGGCCATCGGGCCGACCAGCGGGCCGACGGTCACCCGGGCGTTGCCGTTGTTCGAGGTGACGTCGAAGATCAGCTTCTGCCCCTGCGCGGACGCGATGGAGTAGTTGTCCAACTTGCCCTCGGCCACGGTGCCGCTGCCGCCGGTGCTGTTCTGGCCGGGGGCGATCGCCAGGCGGGTGACGGCGCCGGGCAGCGCGGGCACGCCCGGCAGCGGCTGAGCGGAGGCGACGCCACCGGCGACCGCGAAGGTGGCCGCGGCGATCAGCGTGACGAGCACGGCCGGAACGGCGCGCACGAACAGACGAAGTACTCGAGATGCGTACATGAACCCACATCTTTCCTCACACCATGCGCAAGATCGCAAGTCCCGGCACGGGTTTCGCGTTCCGACACGCCGTCGCCCACCAGCCCGCCACAGCCCCGGCACACCGCCCGCAACGCAATAAGTTAACGACCATTTGCGCTCGACCCGAAGTAAATGAGAAGGTAGAGGCCCGTTTATCGCACAAGGAGTTCTTCGTGAATCTGGACTGGTCGCCCACCGATCTGGCGTTTCGCGACGAGGTGCGGCGCTTCCTGGACGAGAATTTGACCCCGGAACTACGTCGCGCCGGTCAGCTCGCCACCAGCGTGTACCCGGATCACGAGGCCAGCATGCAGTGGCAGCACATCCTGCACGCCCGTGGCTGGGCCGCGCCGGCCTGGCCGGTCGCCCACGGCGGCTGTGACTGGAGCATGACGCAGCACTACATCTTCGATCGTGAATCCACCCTCGCGGGCGCACCCGCGCTCTCGCCCATGGGCATCCGGATGGTCGCGCACGCGATCATCGCCTTCGGCACCCCCGAACAGAAGGACTACTTCCTGCCGCGCATCCTCACCGGCGAAGTCTTCTTCTGCCAGGGCTATTCCGAGCCGGAGGCCGGTTCCGATCTGGCCTCGCTGACCATGGCCGCGGTGTCCGACGGCGACGATCTGGTGTGCACCGGTTCCAAGATCTGGACGACGCACGCCACCGAGGCGAACTGGATCTTCGCCCTGGTCCGCACTTCGAAACTGGAACGCAAACAGCAGGGCATCACTTTCGTGCTGATCCCGATGGACACCCCCGGCATCGAGATCCGGCCGCTGGTCATGACCTCGGGCGAACAGGTCCAGAACCAGGTGTTCTTCGATCAGGTGCGGGTGTCGAAGACCAACGTCATCGGCCGCATCGACGAGGGCTGGACGGTCGCCAAACACCTGCTGAACTTCGAGCGCGGCGGTTCGGCCTACGGCCCGGCGCTGCAGGTGCTGGCCGAATCGCTGGCCGAGCACGCCGCCGGACAGCCCGGCTTCGCCGGCGGCAGTCTGCTCGACGAACCGGCCTTCGCGGCGAAACTGGCCGACGCGCGCATCCGCGCCGACGTGCTGGAGATCCTGGAATACCGCACGATGTCGGCGATTTCGCGGGGTAAGGATCCGGGCCCGGCCGCCTCCACGATCAAGATCCTGGGCACCGAACTGAGCCAGCGGCTCACCGAATTGGCCCTCGAGGCCGCCGGTCCGCGCGGGCGCGCCTATCAGCCGCACGCGGCCATGCCGGGCGGTCCGGTCGCCGACTTCGTCGCTCCCGCCGACGGATATCTCAGCGGCGAACCGTGGCAGGCCGTCGCGCCGCTGCGGTACTTCAACGACCGCGCGGGCTCGATCTACGCGGGCAGCAACGAGATTCAGCGCAACATCATCGCCAAGGCAACCCTGGGACTGTGAGAGATGGACTTCGAATTCACTGCCGAACAGCAACTGCTCCGTGACACGGTCACCGAATTTCTCGCCGCCCGTTACGATCTGGAGAAAAGCCGGGCCGCGGCACGGGTCGGCGCCGGTCACCAGCCCGAGATCTGGCGTGGCTTCGCCGAGGAGGTCGGCATCCTGGGCGCCGCCCTGCCCGAGAGCGTGGGCGGATTCGACGGCGGCCCCATCGAGACCATGATCATCGCCGAGGCGCTCGGCGGCGCCTTGGTCGTCGAACCCTATGTCGACACCGCCGTCCTGGGCGGCGGACTGCTGCGCCGCGCGGGTGGCGCCCGGGCCGGGGAACTGTTGCGCGGCATCGTCGACGGTTCCGTGATCACGGCCTTCGCTGCCCTGGAAGCCGACTCCGGCTACGACCCCGCGCGCGTCGCCACGACCGCTCGCCGCGACGGCGACGACTGGGTCCTCGACGGCGCCAAGGCGGTGGTGACCACTGCGCCGCTGGCGACCCACCTGCTGGTGACGGCACGCACCTCCGACGCGGCGGGACTATCGCTGTTCCTGGTGCCGGCCGATGCGGCCGGTCTGACGCAGCATCCGTATCGCACGATCGACGAACGCCGCGCGGCCGATCTGGTTCTCGACGCCGTCCGGGTTCCCGCCGATGCGCTGCTGGGCGACGAGGGAACGGCCGACGCGTCGGTCGAGCGCTCGATCGATGAGGCGATCGCCGCCATCTGCGCAGAGGCCGTGGGCGGCATGCGGCGGGTACTCGCCGACACCGTCGAATACAGCAAGCAGCGCCGCCAGTTCGGCGTGCCGATCGCCAGTTTCCAGGTGCTGCAACACCGCATGGTCGATATGCATCTGGAGCTGGAACAGGCCGTGGCCGCCACCTATCTGGTGACGCTGAAACTCGACGCCGAACCGAAGGTCCGCGCCCGGGCCGCCGCCGCGGCCAAGGCCACCGTCGCCCGCGCCGCCGGCTTCATCGGCCAGCACGCGGTGCAACTGCACGGCGCGATGGGCATGACCGAGGAACTCGCGATCGGGCATTTCTTCAAGCGGCTCACCGCGATTCGCACCGAATGGGGTTCCGCGGACCAGCACATCGCCCGCTACGCCGCGCTGACGCGGGCCTGAGCGGCGCGCACGATCTTCGGGGCGCGGTCCCATACCGCTGCGCCCCGGACATGTTTTCGGCCGGAATCCGAATCGGATTCCGGCCGAAAACGCGCCGGGGATGCCGGGCTCGCCCCGCCACCGTCGGGAGCGAACCCGTGCCAATCATCGGTCCCGACGTGATCGGGTCACCCCCGCTCAGCGCACGGGGGTGAAATCGCGCGAGGCGATGTAGGTCGGCCGCGGATGCCCGGCCGAATACGGTTCTTCGAGGGTGTTCTCCACGCTGTTGAACACCAGGAAGACGTTCGAGCGCGGGAACGGGGTGATGTTGTTCGAGGAGCCGTGCATGATGTTGGAATCGAACAGCAGCGCCGAACCTCGTGCGCCGGTAAACTGCGCGATGCCGTACTTGTCGGCCAGTTGGGCCAGATCCTCCTGCGCAGGCACCCCGATCTGCTGCTCGCGCAACGATTCCCGGTAGTGCTCGTCGGGAGTCTCACCCTGGCACGGCATGAACTGCCGGTGCGAGCCCGGCAGCAGCATCAGGCTGCCGTTGAACGGGTAGTTGTCGGTCAGCGCGATCGACAGGCTCACCGCACGCGGTGAGGGCATCCCGTCCTCGGCGTGCCAGGTCTCGAAATCCGAATGCCAGTAGAAACCGGCACCCTCGAATCCGGGCATGTAGTTGACCCGGCTCTGATGGATGTAGACCTCGGAACCGAGAATCTGGCGAGCCATCCCGACGATCCGCTCGTCACGCACCAGCTCCGCTACCACGGCGCTGATCTTGTGCACCTCGAAGATCGAGCGAACGCTGTTCGACTTCTTCTCGATGATCACCCGCTCGTCGGCACGCAACACCGGATCGGCGGCCAGCCGATCGATGTCGGCGGCGATATCGGCCACCTCCATCGGGGTCAGCAATTCGTCGAGGATCGCGTACCCATCGGCATCGAAATTCTGCAGCTCCGGCGAGGTCACCGTGCCCCACACCGTGGGGTCGGTGCGCTCCACCGGCGGTACCGCTACGGCCGTTCTGGTCCGATAACGGTCGATTCGACTCTCCGCCAACGTCATCGCGGCGTCGTCCTCCTCACTACATCACTACTCGCCTACGGCCACCAACGGGTAGACACCGTTCTCGTCGTGAACTTCCTTGCCCGTGACCGGCGGATTGAACACACACAGCATCCGCATCAGCGTGCGGGTCTCGACCCGATGCCGCTCGTGCCCGTTGAGCAGGTACATCGTTCCCGGCGCCAGGTCGTAGGTGACGTCGTTGGTCAGATCCGTGAGCGTGCCCTCGCCCTCCACCAGCCACACCGCTTCGACGTGGTTCTGGTAGTGGAACTCGTGCACGGTGTTCGGCTGAATCGTCGTCTCGTGGAAGGAGAAACCCACCCCGTCGCCGCCGAGGATGATCCGCTTGCTGCGCCAGTCCTCGGCCGCGACGTCGCGGTCGGTTCCGGTGATCTCGGCAGTGGTACGCACGATCATGGTCAGTTGCCTCCTCGGGCCATGTCGACCGCCCGGTCCAGGATGCCCAGGCCATGGTCGAGTTCGTCGTCGGTAATGGTCAGCGGCGGCAGCAGCTTGACCACCTCGTCTTCGGCGCCGGAGGTCTCCACCAGCAGGCCCTCCTCGAAGGCGATGCTGCTGACCTTGCCCGCCTCCGAGGCGTCGTCGAACACCAGTCCCTGCACCAGCCCGCGTCCGCGGGTCGAGACACCCTCGAAGTTCTCCGAGAGCGCCTCGAACGACTTTCGGATCTTCTCGCCCTTGGCGGCGGTGGAGGCCTCGAGACGGTCGTCGGTCCAGTAGTGCTCGAGCGCCACGCGGGCGGTCACGAACGCCGGGTTGTTGCCGCGGAAGGTGCCGTTGTGCTCACCGGGCGCCCACTGGTCCAGCTCACGCTTCATCAGCACCAGCGCCAGCGGCAGGCCGTAGCCGCCGATCGACTTCGACAGCGTGACGATGTCCGGGGTGATGCCGGCGATCTCGAAGGAGAAGAACGGACCGGTCCGGCCGCAGCCCATCTGCACGTCGTCGACGATGAGCAGAATTCCGCGCGCGGCGCACAGCTCCGACAGGTGCCGAAGCCACTGCGCCCGAGCGACGTTCACGCCGCCCTCACCCTGCACGGTTTCCACGATCACCGCCGCGGGCTTGTCCACACCGGAGGAATTGTCATCGAGGACCCGCTCCATCCATGCCAGATCGTCGGTGCCGTCCAGATACCCGTCGTAGGGCATCGGATTCACGTGATTCAACGGTACTCCGGCGCCCGCGCGCTTGGTCGCGTTACCGGTCACCGAGAGCGCACCGAGGGTCATGCCGTGGAATGCGTTGGTGAAATTCAGAATCGACGTGCGGCCGGTCACCTTGCGGGCCAGTTTCAGCGCCGATTCCACCGCGTTCGCACCGGTGGGGCCGGGGAACTGGACCTTGTAATCGAGGCCGCGCGGATCCAGCAGAACCTTGTTGATCGTCTCGAGCAATTCACGCTTCGCGACGGTCGACATATCGAGTCCGTGCGTAATTCCGTCACGGGCGATGTAATCGATCAATGCTTCTTTGAGAACGGGATTGTTGTGCCCGTAGTTGAGCGCTCCGGCGCCCGCGAAGAAATCGAGGTAATCACGTCCGCTACCGTCGCGCAGCCAAGCGCCGGAGGCGGTGTCGAACAGCGTGGGCCAGGAACGGCAATATCCACGGACATTCGATTCGAGCGATTCGAAAACGGTCATCTCAGCGGTGGTCATCGATGATCCTTCCTATCGTTTTGCGTCACTCTGCAGTGGCGCGATCCGGTACAGGTCCTCCGATTCGTGCCCGTCCGGAAAATCTTCTGGCTCGAACAACGTCTCCCGCGTCATTTCCGCGTCACGGCGCCGGGCCAGTGACGCGAACATTGCCAGCGAGGCTTCGTTGTCCGGCGAAACGGTTGTCTCCAACTTCGAAACACCTTGGTCGGCAACGTCTTCGACGAGCCGATCCAGCATTGCTACGCCCACTCCGCGGCCGCGGAAGGCGTGATCGACGGCTACCTGCCAGATGAACAGCGTGTCCGGCGATTCCGGGCGCAGATATCCGGTGACGAATCCTGCTATCTCCGAGTCGATTTCGGCCACGACGGTGGTCGAGGCGAAGTCACGACTCCAGAGCAGATACGCGTAACTCGAATTGGCGTCGAGCACTTGGGAATCCACTGCGATTCGCCACATCCGCGCTCCGTCGTCCACCCGCGGCCGACGAATCAGCGTCTGGGTCGAAACGTTCCGACGGCCGTTCCGCTCGTCGGTTGCCGGAGAACTGAATGACATACTCCGCGTTCGGGTCTGCATCACCTCTTCAGAATTGCCCGCGAACGTTGAGGTCTATCGTGCGGCTACTTTACGGTTGTGTTACAGAAGTATGATCGGTGAATTTCGTCACGGTGGGCAACCACACCATGAATCGTGCCCCGCCGCCGGGACGGTCGTCACATTTCACGCGGCCGCCGTGGGCGGCCACGGTTTCGGCCACCAAAGCCAATCCGATGCCGGTGCCCGACCGTTTCCCGCGGCGGGCGGTCACGAATCTTTCGAAGATGCGTTGCCGATCCTGCGGGGCGACTCCCGGACCGGCGTCGTCGACCGTGATCACCATTTCGTCGCCGGCGCGCGCGACGCCCACCGCGATCACTCCGCCACCGTGCCGCTGCGCATTCTCGAGCAAATTCACCAGGGCACGCTCGAGTTCGAGCTTTCGCCCGGTCACGATTCCGTCGTCGGCGACGGTCAGCAGATCCGGTGAATAATGCATTTCCGCGAGGGTGTGGGTGAGCAGTTCGCGCACCGACAGCGGTTCGGCGTCGGCGCCGTGCATCCGCGCCTCGGCCCGGGCCAGCGCCAGCAGATCGTCGAGCAGTCTGCGCAGATGGTCGAGTTCGGCGCGGACCAGCTCCAGCGCCCGCCGCGACCGTTCCGGCAGTTGATCCTCGTAGCGCGACATCACTCCGACGCTGGTGGTGAGCGTGGTCAGCGGGGTGCGGAGCTCGTGGCTCACGTCACCGACCAGCCGGCGCTCGCGATCGATGCGGTTCTGCAGCGAGTCGACCATGGTGTTGAACGCGTCCACGGTCGGGGCGAGATCGGGATCGTCGGTATCGGGCAACCGGGTGCCGAGCTCACCGGAGGCGATCTTGGCCGCGGTGCCGGTGACCTGGCGCAACGGTTCCAGCAAACGGTGTGACAGCCAGATTCCGAAGATCGCGCCGATCACGGTGCCGCCGAGCGCGCAGGCCAGTGCGGTGCCCCATCCGCCGCCGTCGATCCTCGCGATCAACACCGCCAGCAAGGCCGAGACCAGGCCCGTGACGGTGAAAGCGACGATCACGCGACCGCGCAGAATCTGGCGGCGGGGCAGGCGCGGAAATCTAGCGCTGCACATCGAGGCGGTAGCCGAGCCCGCGCACGGTTACCACGATCGCCGGCTCCGACGGGTCGCGCTCGATCTTGGTCCGCAGCCGCCGGACGTGCACGTCCACGATCCGCTCGTCACCGAAGAACCCACGGTCCCAGACCCTTTCGAGCAGGACGCTGCGCGACAGCACCCGCCCGGGAGTCTCGGCCAGTTCGCACAGCAGCCGGAATTCGGTGAGGGTGAGGTGCAACTCCTCGTCGCCGCGGTGCACAGTGCCGCCGTCGGCCGAAAGCACCAGCGGCGCTTCGGGATAGGCGTCGAGCACGACCTCCTGCGGGGCCGGCGGCTCCACGGTTTGCTGGGCGCGGCGGCGCAGCGCCCGCATCCGCGCGGTGATCTCCTTGATCTCGAACGGCTTGGTGACGAAGTCGTCGGCGCCGGCCTCCAGAGCGGCCACGACGTCGTGAGTGTCGTCACGCGCGCTGACCACGATGATCGGCACGTCGTGATCGCGACGAATCTCACGAATACAGGTGAATCCGTCCATCTCCCCCAGCATCAGATCCACGATCATCACATCCGGTGCGCCGTTGTCACGCAGATGTACGAGCGCATCCTCGGCCTCCTCGGCCTCGGCGACGTCGTAGCCCTCGTCCTCCATGGCCAGCCGCAGCGCACTGCGGACCCGGTCGTCGTCCTCTACGATCATCAAATTTGCACTCATCGTCACACCTCGTCCAGCTGCGCGTCATCGGAGCGTGGTTCCCCGACCCGTCCGTTCCTCAGCAGTGCGAGCGGCCGCGCAGCCTGTGGTCTCGCACCGTTCTCTCATAACCACACATCCCTGACAGACATCGGTGGCGGACCACACGACGCCGGGCACGCCGGTCGATCGGTCACTGAGCGCCCACTGGGCACACAACAGTAACTGGAGTACCCGGCGCGACGATGCGTAAACACGGGGCAACACCACCGAGGTGCAAGCACCTGAAAAAGCCCCGTAAACTACGTACCGAGACAGTAAGGCGATTGGTGCGCTGCGGGGGCTTGCCCAGGCGCACGGCTAACGCAGGAGACACCATGTCCACTCGCCGCTGCCGATTCAGTGTTGCGCTCGGGGTTATCGCCCTGGTGACGACGCTGATGGCCGCGTGCTCGTCATCCCCGGATCCCGCGTCGAATCCGACGCGGGGCACCCCGGGGCCCGCCGCGCCGGCCATTGCGATGGTCCCGGCCACGGGTAGTGCCGACGTCGATCCGCTCGGCACCATCGAGGTGAGCGCAACCGACGGCATCCTCACGGATGTGACGTTGACCAACGAAGAAGGCAAACAGGTCGACGGCACGCTCAATCCGGAGCGGACCGCGTGGAAACCGAAGGTCCCGCTCGGTTACGGGCACAACTACACCATGACCGCCAAGGGCATCACCGTCACCGGACCCAGCGGTCCGATGACGTCGTCGTTCACCACGCTCACTCCCAGCAACCAGGTCAAGGCGTATCTGACCACCACCGGCGGACAGCCGCTGGCCGAGGGCGGAACCTACGGTGTGGGCACGGTCATCGTCGCCCACTTCGACGAGGCGGTCGGTGACCGCGCGGCGGCCGAGAAGCGGCTCTCGGTCACGACCGAACCGCAGGTCCAGGGTTCGTGGTACTGGCTCGACGACAAGAACGCGCACTGGCGCCCGCAGCAGTACTGGCAGCCCGGCACCAAGGTCACCGTCGCGGCGAACATCTTCGGCGCGCAGCTGGGTCCCGGCCTGTTCGGCCAGGAGGACTCCAAGACCAGCTTCACCATCGGCGACTCGCACGTCTCCATCGCCGACGACAACACCCACGAAGTGCAGGTGTTCGAGAACGGCAAACTGATCCGCACCATGCCCACCTCGATGGGACGCGGCGGCAGCGAGCAGGTCGGCGGCAAGACGATCTACTTCAACACCCCCGCGGGCATCTACACCGTGATGGGCAAGGGCAATCCGGTGATCATGGATTCCTCCAGCTACGGCCTGCCGGTGAACTCGCGCCTGGGTTACAAGGAGGCGATCGGCTGGGCCACCCAGATCAGTGGCGACGGGATCTACCTGCACCAGCTCGACTCCACGGTCTGGGCGCAGGGCAATACCGACACCTCGCACGGCTGTCTGAACCTGAACCTGGACAACGCTCGCTGGTTCTACAACTTCGCGGTTCCGGGTGATGTGGTCGAGGTTCGCAACACCAGCGGCCCGCCGCTGCCGTCGTGGAACAACGGCGACTGGATCGTGCCGTGGGATCAGTGGGTGGCGGGCAGCGCGCTGCACTCCTGATCGCCACCGGCACCGATCGCCACGGCACGTCGTGTTCGCGGGCGCCGAGCCTCAGCGCCGCGCCGGGTAGCGCTGGTCCAGCTCGAGATTCAGGCCGAGGACGTCGACCCTGGGCTCTCCCAGGAAGCCCAGGTCCCGACCGTCGGTATGTGCCGCCACCACAGCGGCGACCTGTTCGGCCGTGACACCCCGGGCGGCCGCCACCCGCGCGCTCTGGATCTGCGCGTAGCGCGGTGAGATGTGCGGATCCAGTCCGGACCCCGACGCGGTGACCGCGTCGGAGGGCACCGGGGTATCGGCCGGCGCGTCACCGCGGACGGGGACGATCAGCCCGGCCGAATAGTCCGTTCCGGGCTCGGCACAGTCCACCCGGACCCCGCGGTAGGCGTCCTGGAACGGCGTCGCCGGGCACGCCTCGTTCACGCTGACGACCTTCGTGGGGGCGGTGACCTGCCCGTGGCTGTCGCGGGGGCCGAAGACCGCCAGCACCGCACCGACCCCGCCGGGTGTGCAGAAGGGGCGCGCCCCGGAGACGCCCTCACGCTCGCCGATCTGTTTGCTGCGCGTGCAGACCGTGGTCAGCAAACCGGTCTTCGTCTGCGACGGGTCGGCGGCCAGAGTGTCGACGACGTCCTCGGGACCTTTGTTGCCGAAGCCGGTGTTGGTCGGGTCGTAGCCGTCGGGGCGGCTGCCGTCGGCCGGGGCGGAATTCGACGGGCGGGTCTGGAAGTACTGCGGCAGCGCCGTGCCGTTGCCGTCGGTGAACGCCTGACCGATGAGGCTGCTGCCCACCAGCTTCCCGTCGCGGTGGACGAGCGAACCTTCGGCCCGGTTGTGCAGGCCCGGCAACTGCGCGACCGCGAATACGGCCAGCGGATAGGCGATTCCGGTGATCACCGTCAGCACGAGCAGTGCCCGCACGGCGGCCAGATGCTGACGGAACCAGGTGGTGTATCGCATCGAGAACGAAGGCATATCAGGACATCCCAGGCAGGAATCGGACGACAAGGTCGATGAGTTTGATGCCGATGAACGGGGCGACGATGCCGCCCGCCCCGTAGATGGCGAGATTGCGGCTGAGCAGTTTCGACGCACTCGAGGGGCGATAGTCGACGCCGCGCAGAGCCAGCGGGATCAGCGCCACGATGACGATCGCGTTGAAGATCACCGCGGACAGGATCGCCGACTGCGGACTGTGCAACCGCATCACGTTGAGCACGGCCAGACCGGGGAACAACGCCACGAACAGCGCGGGAATGATCGCGAAGTACTTCGCGATGTCGTTGGCGATGGAGAAGGTCGTCAGCGCGCCCCGGGTGATCAGCAACTGTTTGCCGATCTCGACGATTTCGATCAACTTGGTCGGATCCGAATCCAGATCGACCATGTTGCCGGCTTCCTTGGCCGCCGACGTTCCGGTGTTCATCGCGACGCCGACATCGGCCTGCGCCAGCGCCGGAGCGTCGTTGGTGCCGTCGCCGGTCATGGCGACCAGGCGCCCGCCGGCCTGTTCGTTCTTGATCAGCGCCAGCTTGTCCTCGGGAGTGGCCTCGGCCAGGAAGTCGTCGACTCCGGCCTCGTCCGCGATCGCCTTGGCGGTCAGCGGGTTGTCGCCGGTGATCATCACGGTGCGAATCCCCATGCGGCGCATCTCGTCGAAGCGCTCCCGCATGCCCTGTTTCACCACATCCTTCAGATGGACCACACCCAGCAGCCGGGCGTTCCCGTCGAGCAGTTCGCCGACCACGAGCGGTGTCCCGCCGGAGGCGGAGATGCCGTCCACGGTCCGCCCGACGTCCTCCGGTACCGAACCACCATGGACCCGAACCCATTCCGTGACCGCACTCGCGGCGCCCTTGCGCAACCGATGCCCGTCCCGCAGATCCACCCCCGACATCCGGGTCTGGGCGGTGAACTCCACCCAGTTCGCACCCGCGAGCTCACCAGGGGTGCGTTCGCGTTTGCCGTATGCGGATTTCGCGAACACCACGATCGAGCGGCCCTCGGGTGTTTCGTCGGCCAGGCTGGAAAGCTGTGCGGCGTCGGCCATCTCGTCCTCGGTGACGCCCGGCATGGCGACGAAGCTCGACGCCTGCCGGTTGCCGAGGGTGATGGTGCCGGTCTTGTCGAGCAGCAGCGTGTTCACATCGCCGGCGGCCTCGACCGCGCGACCCGACATCGCCAGCACATTGCGCTGGACGAGGCGGTCCATGCCCGCGATGCCGATCGCCGACAGCAATGCGCCGATCGTGGTGGGAATCAGGCAGACCAGCAGCGACACCATGACGATGCCGGTGATGCCGTGCGCGTTCAGCGCCGCGCTGTCGCCGACCCCCGGATTGTTCACCTTGGAGAAGATGGCCGGCGGCTGCAACGTCACGACCGCGAACACGAAGATGATCGTCAACGCGGCCAGCAGGATGTTCAGCGCGATCTCGTTGGGTGTCTTCTGCCGGCTGGCGCCCTCTACCAGCGCGATCATCTTGTCGATGAAACTGCCGCCCGGCTCCTGGGTGATCTCGACGACGATGCGGTCCGAGAGCACGGTGGTGCCGCCGGTGACCGCGGACCGGTCGCCGCCGGATTCGCGGATCACCGGCGCGGATTCCCCGGTGATCGCCGATTCGTCGACCGAGGCGATGCCCTCGACGACGTCGCCGTCACCCGGGACCACCTGCCCGGCCTCGACCACGACATAGTCGCCGCGCCGCAGTTCGGGTGCGGGGACCCGCTCCTCGACCGGCGCCTCGGCGCCCGGATGCCAGTTCACCAGCCGCCGGGCGACGGTGTCGGTCTTGGCTTTTCGCAGCGTATCGGCCTGGGCCTTACCGCGGCCCTCGGCGACGGCCTCGGCCAGGTTGGCGAAGATCACCGTCAGCCACAGCCAGATCACGATCGCCCACGCGAAGACCGTGGGATGGGCGACGGCGAGGATCGTGGACCACAGGGCGCCGATCTCCACGATCAGCATCACCGGATTGCGCCACAGCGTGCGCGGATCCAGTTTGCGCAGGGCCTCGGGCAGCGACCGCGCCAGCAGCGCCGGATCGAACATGCCCCGGGACTTCCGGCGCGAGGAAGGCTCGGCACCGCGCGGGGTGGCCACGGAATCGGTTGTCGGAGCGGTCATGTCAGTGGATTCCTTCGGCGAGCGGCCCGAGCGCCAGCATGGGCAGGAAGGTCAGGGCGACCAGGATCAGCGTCACGCCGGCGACCATGCCGACGAACTGCGGCCGGTGCGTCGGCAACGTGCCGATCGATTCGGGCGTATGGCCCTGGGCGGCCAGCGATCCGGCCAGCGCGAGCACCAGGATGATGGGAACGAACCGGCCGAACACCATCGCCAGGCCGAGGGCGGTATTCCACCAGACGGTGTTGCCGCTGAGCCCGGCGAAGGCCGAGCCGTTGTTGTTGGCGGCCGAGGTGAAGGCGTAGAGCACCTCCGACAGGCCGTGTGGACCGGAGTTCGCCATGGCCGCGCGCTCGCCCGGCAACGCCATCGCGATCGCGGTGCCCACCAGCGCGATCAGCGGTGTGATCAGGAAATACGATGCGGCGAACTTGATTTCGCGCGGGGTGATCTTCTTGCCGAGATATTCCGGTGTGCGCCCGACCATCAGCCCGGCGACGAATACGGTGATCACCGCCAGGATCAGCATCCCGTACAGACCCGATCCGACACCGCCGGGCGCGACCTCGCCCAGCTGCATGTTCACCATGGTCATCATGCCGCCGAGGCTGGTGTAGGAATCGTGGGCGGAGTCGACGGCACCGGTGGAGGTCAGCGTCGTGGACGCGGCGAAGGTCGCGGAATCGGCTACGCCGAACCGTGTTTCGACGCCCTCGAGCGCCGAGCCGACCGCCGTCGGCACGGTGCCGTGATGGCGCAACTGCAGGAAGTTGGTCAGCGTCACGCTGATCAGCGCGAGCACGCCCATCACCGACGCGATCGCAAAACCCTGCCTGGTGCTGCCCACCATGCGGCCGAAGGTCCGCGGCAGCGAGAAGGCGATCAGCAGGATCAGGAAGATCTCGACCCAGTTGGTCCAGGCCGTCGGGTTTTCGAACGGGTGCGCGGAGTTGACGTTGAAGAAGCCGCCACCGTTGGTGCCCAGCTCCTTGATGCTCTCCTGCGAGGCGACCGGCCCGCCCGGAATCGTCTGCGTCGCACCGGTGATCGTCTGCGCGACCTGGTCGTGCAGGTGGAAGTTCTGGATCGCGCCACCGGCGACCAGCACGATCGCGAATACGAACGCGATGGGCAGCAGGATCCGGAGGGTGCCGCGCACGAGGTCGACCCAAAAGTTGCCGAGGTCGCCGGTGTGGCGGCGAGCGAACCCGCGCACCAGCGCGACCGCGACCGCCATCCCGACCGCGGCCGAGACGAAGTTCTGCACGGCCAGGCCCGCCATCTGGACCAGATGTCCCTGCGTCGACTCACCGGCGTAGTTCTGCCAGTTGGTGTTGGTGACGAAGCTGATCGCGGTATTCCACGCCAGCGCCGCGGTCATCTCGGTCCCGGGCTCGTGCAGATGCAACGGCAGGTGGCCTTGAATCAGCTGCAGGAAGAACAGCGCCAGAACGCTCACCGCGGAGAAGGCCAGCACGCTGCGGGCGTAGACGCCCCAGGTCTGCTCCACTCCGGGCTGGACCCCGATGGCGCGATAGAGGAGGCGTTCGGCGCGCGAGTGTTTCGTGCCCGAATACACCCGGTACATGTAGTCGCCGAGCGGGATGTGGACCGCCGCGAGCGCGATGATCAGGGTCGCCACGAAGACGACCCCGGCAGTGGTTGTGCTCACCTAGAACCTCTCCGGGAACAGCAGCGCCGCGATCATGTAAACGGCGACGCCGAGCGCCAGGATCAGACCGACGATGTTCTCGATCACAGCCGTTCCACCCCCCGTTGGAGCAGGCCGAGCAGGGCGAAGATCGCCACGGTCACGACGGTGAACACCGCGACAGACATAAGTGCAAACCTCTCTGTTGACGGCATCCGGAGCGGATGCGCCGCCAGAGAGTCAAGCGTCTCGAACGGTCCGTTCTCGACGGCCTTGACGGCTTCTTAGCGGCGCGGACGACGGCTTTGACGAGGTGCTTACGTCCCTCCAGCGTCCGCGAACGCGCCGTCAAAGTCAGCACCGGCCCCGTCAAGAAAGCGTCAAGATCGGCGAACGATCACCCGCGCAGGTGCACAGTGTGTTGTCCGGTTCGCCCAGTCGACCGGCACATCGGCAATCATCGGGGTCGTGAGGAGAAGACAGTGCCGGATTTCGCGGTCGCGGCGATGGTGATCATCGTCTTCGTCAGCTGCGCGCTGGGTCTGCGCGTGGCCGGCGGGCGCACCACCCGGGTCGTCCGGGTTTCGCGCCGTCCACGTCGTCCGAATCGCGCGATGATGGACCTGTGAAGCGCGGACAACTACGCATCTACCTCGGGGCCGCGCCCGGCGTGGGAAAGACCTACGCGATGCTCGGCGAGGCGCATCGGCGGATAAGCCGTGGCCGCGACGTGGTCGCCGCGGTGGTGGAAACCCACGGCCGCAGCAAGACCGCGGAACTGCTCGAGGGCATCGAACGGATACCGCCGGCGATGCGCACCTACCGCGGCACGACCCTGCCCGAGCTGGATCTCGACGCGGTGCTGCGGCGGGCGCCGGCCGTGGCCCTGGTGGACGAACTCGCGCATACGAACGTGCCGGGATCGAAGAACGAGAAGCGCTGGCAGGACGTCCACGAACTGCTCGACGCCGGTATCGATGTCATCTCCACGGTCAACGTCCAGCATCTGGACAGCCTCAACGACGTCGTCGAGCAGATCACCGGCGTGGTGCAACGCGAAACCGTCCCGGATTGGGTGGTACGCGGCGCCGACCAGGTCGAACTGGTCGACATCACCCCGGAGGCATTGCGGCGCAGGCTTTCCCACGGCAACGTCTATACCGCCGACAAGGTCGACGCGGCGCTGCGCAACTACTTCCGGCCCGGCAACCTCACCGCGCTGCGCGAACTGGCCCTGTTGTGGCTGGCCGATCAGGTCGACGCGGCGCTGGCCAAATACCGTGCCGACCACAAGATCACCGCGACCTGGGAGGCGCGCGAACGCGTGGTCGTCGCGGTGACCGGCGGGCCGGAATCGGAGACGATCGTGCGACGCGCGAGCCGCATCGCCACCAAATCCAGTGCCGAGCTGATCGTCGTGCACGTCGTGCGCGGCGACGGGCTGGCCGGGGTGTCGGCGCAACGGCTGCACCGGTTGCGTGAGCTCGCCGCCGGGCTCGGTTCCAGCCTGCACACGGTGACCGGCGAGAACGTGCCGAACGCCCTGCTGGATTTCGCCCGGCAGGTCAACGCCACCCAGCTGGTGGTGGGCACCTCACGGCGCTCGCGGTGGGCGCGGATTCTCGACCAGGGCATCGGCGCGACCGTGGTGCAGCGCTCGGGAACCATCGACGTCCACATGGTCACCCACGAGGAAGCGCAACGAGGGCTGCGCTGGTCGGCCCTGCTGCGGCGGCAGCGACCGACCGTGTCGTGGCTGGCTGCGCTGGTCGTGCCCACCCTGATCACCCTGGTCTGCTATCTGTGGCTGGATTCGCGACTGGATCTGGCCGGTGAGAGCGCGATGTACTTCATCGGCGTGATCGCGGTCGCGTTGCTGGGCGGTGTCGCACCGGCCGCGCTGTCGGCGGTGCTGGGCGGGTTGCTGCTGAATTGGTTCTTCACCACCCCACGCCACAGCCTCACCATCGCCGAACCCAACAATTTCCTCACCATCGTCGTGATGGCGGGGGTTGCCGTGGCGGTCGCGGCGCTGGTCGACATCTCGGCCAATCGCACCCGCGAGGCACGCACGGCCTCGCGCGAAGCCGAGTTGCTGACCCTGTTCGCCGGCGCGATCCTGCACGGCGCCGACCTGCCCGATCTGCTCGAGCGCGCCCGCGAGATCTACCGTCAGCGGGCGGTGAGTTTCGTCAGCGACGCCGAGGTGATCGCCTGCGTCGGTGACGATCCGGCGCGCACCCCCGGCGCCGCCGATACCGCGATCGGAGCCGGCGACGAGGAACACTGGCTGCTGCTCAGCGGGCGCGCGCTGACACCCGGGGACCGCCGGGTGCTCGCCGCGGTGGCCGGGCAGGCGGCCGGGCTCGTGCGCCAGCGTGAACTCGCCGACCAGGCCCAGGCGGCCGCCGGTGTGATGGCGGCCGACCGGCTGCGCCGCGCACTGCTGTCGGCGGTCAGCCACGACCTGCGCACGCCGCTGGCCGCGGCCAAGGCGGCGGTATCGAGTCTGCGCAGCGAGGACGTGCAGTTCTCCCCCGCAGATACCGCCGAATTACTGGAAACCATCGAGGAATCCACCGATCAGCTCACCGCGCTCGTCGGCAATTTGCTCGACTCCTCGCGGCTCGCGGCCGGCGCCGTGGAACCCAACCTCAAACAGGTCTACCTGGAGGAGGTGGTCAACCGCGCGGTCGTCGGCGTCGGGATGGGGACCCGCGGTGTGCGGCAGGCGGCGATGGACCGGGTGAAGGTCGAAGTCGGCGAGGTGTCGGTCTATGCCGACAGCGGCCTGCTGGAACGGGTGCTGGCCAATTTGATCGACAACGCGCTGCGCTACTCGGCGCCGGCCGGAACGACGGTCCCCGACACACCGGTGCGGGTTGGCGCCGAACGCGACGGCGGCCGGGTATCCATCACAGTGGTCGACTACGGTCCGGGCGTTCCGACCGGACTCGAGGACCAGATGTTCGAGCCGTTCCAGCGATTGGGCGACCGCGACAATTCGACCGGTGTGGGCCTGGGCCTGTCGGTGGTCCGCGGATTCGTCGAGGCGATGGGCGGGACCGTACACGCCGAACCGACGCCGGGAGGTGGGCTGACCATGGTGATCGAGTTGCCGGCAGGAGAGACACAGGAGGCGTCGTGAGCGATACTGCGCAGCCCGCTCGCGCCGCCGACCGGGTGCGGGTGTCCCGCAAGACACAGGAGGCGTCGTGACATCGGCCGAACGACCGCCGGCCGCGACCCGCGTGCTGGTCGTCGACGACGAACCGCAGATCCTGCGCGCGCTGCGGATCAATCTGTCGGTGCGTGGCTACGAGGTGATCACCGCCGCCACCGGCGCTGCGGCCCTGCGGGCGGCCGCGGAGAAACACCCCGACGTGGTCGTGCTGGATCTCGGCCTGCCCGATATCGACGGTGTCGAGGTACTGGCCGGAATTCGCGGCTGGAGTTCGATGCCGGTGATCGTGCTGTCCGCCCGCACCGATTCCTCGGACAAGGTGCAGGCCCTCGACACCGGCGCCGACGACTACGTCACCAAACCGTTCGGCATGGACGAACTGCTGGCCCGCCTGCGGGCGGCGGTGCGGCGTTCCGCCTCGACGGCCGAGGAGTCGGCGCCGATCGTGGAAACGTCCTCGTTCACCGTCGATCTCGCGGCGAAGAAGGTCATCCGCGGCGGCCGCGACGTCCACCTCACGCCCACCGAATGGGGTGTGCTGGAAATGCTGGTGCGCAATCAGGGCAAACTGGTGGGCCGCCGGGAACTGCTGCGCGAGGTGTGGGGCCCGACGTATGCGACCGAAACCCACTATCTCCGGGTGTATCTGGCGCAGCTGCGGCGCAAGCTCGAAGACGACCCTTCCCAGCCGAAACATCTGCTCACCGAGGCCGGTATGGGGTACCGATTCCAAGCCTGATCCGAGCCCGGCCACACCCGGCAGAACCGGTGATATCGGACACAACGGCCTCCACACGCCGTGGTGAAAGCCGGTGTGCGGTGCGGATACGCCGGGCACGATGGCAGGATCGACGGTATGTCCGAACAGACCGCCAACTCCGCCGCACCCACCGCCGCCGCTGCGCAGCCCGCGACCGTCGCGGCCGCCCCGCAGACCAAGGCGCCGAAGCCGGTGACCGAATTGTGGGTGGAGCGGACCGGCACCCGCCGCTACACCGGGCGCAGCTCGCGCGGAGCCGAGGTACTCATCGGCTCCGACGGCGTCGAGGGCGTCTTCACCCCGGGCGAGCTGCTGAAGATCGCGCTGGCCGCCTGCACCGGGATGAGTTCGGACTTCCCGCTGTCCAACCGGCTGGGCGAGACCTACGACACCACGATCCGCGTCTCCGGCGACGCCGACCGCGAGAACGAGGTGTATCCGGAACTGAACGAGATCGTCGAACTGGACCTGTCCGAACTCGACGAGGCCGGGCGCCAGCGCCTGCTGGTCACCGTGCAGCGCGCCATCGACAAGGTGTGCACGGTGGGACGGACGCTGAAGACGGGCACCACGGTGAATCTGACGTTCCAGATCGACAAGATCGACTCGTGAGCCCCGACCCCGTCCGGCTCAGCGCCTGGGTGCACGGTCTGGTGCAGGGCGTCGGGTTCCGCTGGTGGACGCGAGCGCGGGCGCTGGAGCTCGGTTTGGTGGGCCACGCCCGCAACACCCGGGACGGGCGCGTGCACGTGGTCGCCGAGGGTCCGCGACCGGCGTGCGAGCGTTTGCTGGCATTGTTGCGGTCGGGTGACACGCCTGGTCGAGTCGACCTGGTTGTGGAAAACTGGGGCGCCGCCCTCGGCGGAATCACAGGCTTCGAGGAACGGTAGCGGCGGGGATACAGGAGTCGATCGTTGGCAACACATGAGCCGGGCGGCGGACCCGGGGATCGGGATTCGCACGACCCCCGCGACACCCCGTCCGCGGGAGAAGACAGCACCGGGGGCGGCACGGAATCCGGCGAGTCGAAGGGAATCGGCGCCTCGGATCCGACGGTGCGTTTCGGCGCGCAGCCCGAAGGCGAGCGCGAAACCGGCGCATCCGAGGCGGAACCGACGAGACGCCTGGGCGAACCGGACCCCACCCTCCCGAATCCGCGGACCGCGCCGACTCTCCCCGGCACGCCCATCCTGCCCGGCTTCCCCGACCCGGCCTCGACGATTCCCGGCCCGGCTACTCCCGGTGCGCCGAACCCGCTGTCGGACAACGCTTTCGGCGCCGATGCCGGTGGGCCGGCCGATCCCGAGAGTGAAAATTCCGGCGCCGCAGGCGAATCCGACAGACCCCGGCGCCTGCGCGGAAGTATGCAGCGGCAGGAGGCCGGCGTCACCCAGCCCCGCCCGCCGACGGTGGCCGAGGCGCGGGCGCGCGACAAGGCCCGCAAACGCGCCGAAGAGGCGGAGCGGGCCGCGGCGGAGGCCGCGGAAACCAAGCGGCGCAAGCGCAAACGGCTGCTCATCGGCGGCGTGGCGGTGGCCGGCATCGCCGCGGTGGTCGGCACCGGATATCTCGCCTACCAGGCCGCACACCGGCCCGCGAACGTGACCGCCTACTGCATCACCGACGACAACGGGCAACAGCAGGTCGTACCCGACGACGACTGTGTGCGCGCCCAGTCCTACGCGAGTACCGGCGGCTATTACGGCGGTGGCGGGCTCGGGCCCGGCATCTTCCTCTACAACGGCCACCAGTACCGCTACTACTACGGCGGCAACAACACCGTCGGGCGTGCGCCCGTCGGCGGCAGCACGGTCGCGCCGAAGAAGGCCACCGTCAGCACCAAGAGCGGGACCGTCGTACGAGGCGGTCTCGGCAGTAAATCCGGTTCCACCAGTGGAGGCTCCTAGATGCGTCGGATGCGCAACCGGCAACGTACCGGCTGGCAGAAGATCATCGCCGATCAAGGGCTGGTATTCGGCTCGCCCGGCCGCGACGCGAACGGACAGTCGCGCCCGTACTGGGACGAATCGGTGCACTACGAATTCGATCTCGACGAGATCCTCGCACTCGAGGCCCAGGTCGAGGTGCTGCATTCGATGTGCCTGCACGCGGTCGAGCAGATCGTGCTCACCGAGCGCTTCGCCGATTTCGGCCTGCCCGAATGGAGTTGGGAGCCGATCAAGAAGTCGTGGCATCGCAGCGACCCGTACGTCTACGGGCGTTTCGATCTGCGCTACGACGGCCGCGGTCCGGCGAAACTGCTGGAGTACAACGCCGATACGCCGACCTCGCTGCTGGAAGCGGCCATCGTGCAGTGGCACTGGCTCACCGACGTCTACCCCGACGACGACCAGTGGAATTCGCTGCACGAGCGCCTGGTCGAGCGCTGGGGCGAGCTGCTCGACCAGCTGCCTACCAATCAGCTGCACTTCACCTGGTCCTCGGCCGACGCCTCCGGCGAGGACAATGTGACCACCGCGTATATGCAGGAGACCGCCGCCGAGGCCGGTTTCGACACCATCGCGCTGCCGATCGAGGAGATCGGATTCGATACCGAGCTGGAGCGTTTCGTCGATCTGGCCGAGGCGCCGATCGGTTCGATCTTCAAGCTGTATCCGTGGGAGTGGGCGCTCGACGACGATTTCGGAAAGCGCGTGGTGGACTCCATCCCCGAGACCGCCTGGGTCGAACCCCTCTGGAAGACGCTGCTGTCCAACAAGGCGCTGCTGGCGGTGCTGTGGGAGATGTATCCCGGGCATCCGAATCTGCTGCCGGCCTATCTCGACGACCCGCACGAGCTCACCGAGTACATTCGCAAACCGAAGCTGGGCCGCGAGGGCGCCAATATGACCATCGTCGGCGCCGGGATGGAGACCTCGACCGGCGGCGTGTACGGCGAGGAGGGGTTCGTCTACCAACTTCTCGATCCGCTACCGGATTTCGACGGCCTGCGGCCGGTCCTGGGCGCCTGGATCGTCGGCGACACCTCGGCCGGTCTCGGCATCCGCGAATCCCCCGGCCTGATCACCGACGACGGCTCCACCTTCGTTCCGCATCGCATTCCGACCAAGTAGCATTCAGCGACTCGATCAACATCACCGGAGGAATCTGTGTCGTCCACCCTCGCGCTCGAATCAGGGTATTGGAGCTCCGTCGGGCACGGCGTCGGCGCGATCGCGCTGTACGCGGTGCTGGGTCTGGCCCTGATGCTGATCGGATTCCAGGCCATCGACAGTTCCACGCCCGGACCGCTGCGCAAGATGGTCGCCGCCGGTAATCCGAACGCGGTCGTCATCGCCTCCGCGGGAATGGTGAGTATGGCGTTGATCGTGGTGCTGGCGATCTACTCCTCCGGCGGCCGGCTCGTCGAGGGCCTGATCGCCACCGGCATCTACGGGCTGGTGGGCATCATCGCGCAGGTGGTCTCCATCCGGCTGCTCGAATGGCTGGTCGGCCTGCACATCGGCGATCTGCTGAAATCGTCCGGCTACCAGATTCAGTCGCTGCTGGTGGCCGCCGCGCATCTGGCGATCGGCATGGTCGTCGCGTTCGCGATCCTCTGAGCGGGCCCGGTTCGCCGCGAGGGGTCACCGCGCGGTGAACGCCAGGAGTTCGTCCAGTGGCAGGCTGTTGATGATGCGATCGGCCGGGACCTCGTTCGCCGCGGCACGTTCACAGCCGTAGCCCTGCCAATCCAGCTGGCCGGGGGCGTGCGCATCGGTATCGATGCTGAAATAGCAGCCCATCTCCACGGCCAGGCGCAGCAGCCGGCTCGGCGGATCGAGCCGTTCGGGACGACTGTTGATTTCCACGGCCGTCCCGTACCGGCGGCAGGCCTCGAAGACGAGTTCGGCGTCGAACGACGATTCCGGCCGGATGCCGCGATTACCGGCGACCAATCGCCCGGTGCAGTGGCCGAGGATGTCGACGTTCGGATTCGCCACCGCGTACACCATGCGTTTGGTCATGGTCGCCGAGTCGGCGCGCAGGTTCGAATGCACGCTGGCCACAACGACATCCAGGTGAGCGAGCAGCTCGGCCTCTTGGTCGAGGGTGCCGTCGTCGAGGATGTCGACCTCGATACCGGTGAGGATGCGAAACGGCGCGAGCCGCTCGTTGAGTTCGGCGATTACGTCCAGCTGGCGGCGCAACCGCTCCGCGGAGAGTCCGTTGGCGACTTTCAACCGCGGCGAATGATCGGTCAGCGCACAGTATTGGTGGCCCAGCGCCTGCGCGGTGCGCATCATCTCCTCGATCGGGCTGCCGCCGTCGGACCAGTCGGAGTGGGTGTGCAGATCGCCCCGCAGCAACGCGCGGACCTCGCCACCGGCGGGTGCGATCGGCTTTGCGGCGGAACGCAATTCGGTCAGTCGCTGCGGTACGGCGCCGGCGCACGCCTGTTCGATCACCGCCGCGGTCTTCGGGCCGATGCCCGAAAGTTCCTGCCAGGCACCGGATTCGCGGTAGCGATCGAAATCGGCGTCCGACAGCTCGGCCACCACATCGGCCGCCCGCCGGTAGGCCTTGACGCGATGGGTCTGCGCGCGATCGCGTTCCATCCAGAACGCGATCTCGCGCAGCGCGGCCACCGGATCCGGAACCTGGCCGCCCACTAGGGCAACCGGCTGTATTTGATGAACGACACTCCGTCCTCGAACACCCGGCCGGTGAGCACCCGGAACAGCGCCGGCTCGGGCAGCCGCGGCCCCGCGCCGAACAGCGGCCGGCCGTGTCCCAGCACGATCGGATACAACTTGAGGAAGATCTGGTCGATCTCCGGCAGCAGCGCCTGTGCCAGTTCACCGCCGCCGCACAACCAGATACCCGAGCCCTTCTCCTGCTTGAGCCCGCGCACGCGCCCCAGCGGGTCGGAGGAGATCAGCTCGACGTCCGGATCCGGATCGCCGGGCAGGGTGGTCGACACGACGAACTGCCGCAGATGTGAATACGGGCTCGACGTGCCGGTCCGCACCCCGAAATCGTGGGTCTTGCGTCCCATGATCACGGTGTCGAAACTTTCGCCCGGACTGTCGATCCCGAGCGATTCCCGGATCTTGGTCGGTACAGTCTCCGGATACTGCGCGGTGATGGCGGGGCCGTGGTCACCGCCGACCGGGAAGAAGTCGACCGATCCGTCCGAGGTGGCGATATACCCGTCGATGGTCGAGGCCACGAAGTAGGTGAGCTTGCGCATCCGCTCTCCCTTCGTACGAAGTGGCTTTATCGGACACACCGCAAATTTAGCGCGTGCTCGCCGCTATCGCCGGGGCTTCGGCTGGCAGCGCGGACACGAGTAGGACGAGCGGTTCATGAACTTCTCGCGGCGGATCGGCGCGCCGCAGCGACGGCACGGTTCGTCCTCGCGGCCGTAGGCGGCCAGCGACCGCTCGAAGTATCCGGAATTGCCGTTGACATTGACATACAGCGCGTCGAAGGAGGTGCCGCCGGCGTCGAGGGCCGCACCCATCACCGCCTGCACCTCGCTCAGCAGCCGCCGCAGCGCGGGCCGGGTGAGCGCCGCGGCCGGGCGTTCGCCATGGATGCGCGCTCGCCACAACGCCTCGTCGGCGTAGATGTTGCCGATGCCCGAGACCACCGTCTGATCCAGCAGCACCCGCTTGATCTCGGAGGATTTGGTCCGCATCCGCGCGACCACGGCCTCGGTGTCGAAACGGGGGTCGAGCGGATCGCGCGCGATGTGGGCGACCGATTCCGGCAGTTCCTCACCGTCGAGAGCGATGAGCCGGTTCAGCGCCCAGCCACCGAAGGTGCGCTGATCGATGAAGCGCAGCTGGGTGCCGTTGTCGAGTCCGGCGACGATATGCGCGTGCTTCTCCAGCGGCGCCTGCGCGGACTGTACGAGCATCTGCCCGCTCATCCCCAGGTGAACGACGAGTGCGGCATCGGGATCGTCGAAGGTCAGCCAGAGGAATTTGCCGCGGCGGCGGGCGGATTCGATCCGCAGGCCCGCCATCCGCCCGGCCAGATCGTCACCGCCGAGTTCGTGGCGGCGCACCGACCGCGGATGTTTGACCAGGACCGATTCCACGACGTGGCCGACGACGTGCTCCTCGAGTCCGCGCCGGACCACCTCGACCTCGGGCAGTTCGGGCATCAGTCACCGGCTTCGGCGGAACCGTCCGCGGTGAGCGCCTGCCACGCAGCGCCCGCGGCCTTCTGCTCGGCTTCCTTCTTCGACCGGCCGACGCCCTGCCCGTAGGCCTGGCCACCGATCACCGCGGTGGCGGTGAATTCCTTGTCGTGGTCGGGACCGGTCGAGGTGATCTCGTAGCTGGGCACGCCGATGCCGCGTTCCGCGGTGAGCTCCTGCAGACTGGTCTTCCAGTCCAGGCCGGCGCCCATCCGGGGACCGCGTTCGAGCAGTTCGGCGAACAGCCGCAGCACGACTCCGCGCGCGACCTCGATGCCGTGTTGCAGATGGACCGCACCCAGCAGCGACTCCATCCCATCGGCGAGAATGCTCGCCTTGTCCCGGCCGCCGGTGAGTTCCTCGCCCTTACCGAGCAGCAGATGACGGCCGAGGCCGCCCTCACCCAGGCCGCGCGCGACCTCGGCCAGGGCATGCATGTTCACCACACTGGCGCGCAGTTTGGCGAGCTCGCCTTCGGATTTCTCCGGATGCTCGAGGTACAGGCGCTCGGTGATGCTCAGACCGAGAACCGAATCGCCCAAGAATTCCAGGCGTTCGTTGGTCGGCAGCCCACCGTTCTCGTAGGCGTAGGAACGGTGGGTGAGCGCCAGCCGGAGCAGGTCCGGGCGCACCTCCACGCCGAGCGCTTCCAGAAGGCTGGCGTGGTCAGCGGCATCGCCCGCTGCGGGTGCGTCCGCTTCGTCCTTACCGGCGGTCACTTCGCGGCTACCCGATCGGCAGATCAGATGGCCGAGGTGACCTGGCGGCCCTTGTAGGTACCGCAGTTCGGGCACGCGATGTGCGGGAGGGTCTTCTGACCGCACGCCCGGTTCGGGCAGGTGATCAGGGTCGGCGCGGTGGCCTTCCACTGGCTGCGCCGCGAGTGGGTGTTGGCACGAGACATCCGGCGCTTCGGAACGGCCACGACTACTTCTCCTCTGTCGTCGAACTTGCCGAACCATGGCGGTCGGCAAGAGATCGGTCTACGTCTGATGGGGCGTCGGAGACGCCGGAGCTGGGGGTTTCGCTCGCGAATTTCGCAAGCCCCGCCCAGCGAGGGTCCAGTATCTCATGCGTGTGATCCGGACCCGCAATCGCCATCCGGACACCGCATTCCGGGCACAGCCCGGCGCAATCGGGTTCGCACAGCGGCTGCAGCGGCAATTCCAGACCGACGGCGTCGGTGACCACCGGCTCGATGTCGATCATGTCATCGACGAGCCGGTAGATCTCGTCTTCCTCGGTGGTCTGCTCGGTCGCGCTGTCCGGATAGGCGAACAGTTCGGTGATCTCGAGTTCCAGATCGTCGGTGAACGACTCCAGGCAGCGCGAGCACTCCCCCTCGATCGGCGCCGACACCGAACCGGTGACCAGCACGCCCTCCGAGACCGCCTGCAGGGTCAGATCGAGGTCGATCTCGGCACCGGCCGGGATCGCGATCAGGTCCAAGCCGATCTTCTCGGGGGCGGTGACGACCCGATGCACCCGCCGGATCGAGCCCGGGGCGCGCCCCAGACTGCGGGTGTCCAGCACGAAATCCGCGTCGGTCTGACGACGACGCGAACCGGGACCGGACTGGGCGGACATCGGACACTCACTCACGTTTCGAGGGGGTTTGGGCAACCACTCCACAGTACGCGAACTGCGCCGATCCCCCCAAATCCCGGAACGAGCGCGGGCAGATCAGCGCCGGAAGTCGGCGGCGTAGTCCGGAATGCCGGTCCCCGAACGCAATTGCTGGCGACCACGGCCCACCGTCCGCAGCGTCGAGTGCAGCGTCTCCTCGAAATCGGCGAGCTGGGAATCGACATAGTGATCGCATTCCTCGCGTAGCCGGTCGGCCTCGGTCTGCGCGGCGTCGATCAGGCGCGCGGATTCGGCGTGCGCGGCCCGCACCACCTCGGTCTGCGAGACCAGGCGCTCCTGTTCGGCCTGCCCCTCGGCCACCGATCGGTCGTAGGAGGCCTGGCCCGCCGCGATCATCCGCTCCGATTCGGTGCGGGCGCGGCCGGTGAGCGCCTCGTACTCGGCCTTACCGTCGGTCACGATGCGGTCGGCCTCGGCCTGTGCGGTCGCGACCAGGTGATCGGCATGCGCGCGGGCCTCGGCGACCATCCGGTCGGCGTGAGCCTTGGCGTCGGCCAGCAGCCGGTCGGCCTCCTCGCGGGCGCCGGCGACGGTCTGTTCGGCCTGGTCGTTCGCGCCGGTCACCGTGGCGTCGGCGGTATTGCGGGCATCGGAGACGATCTTGTCGCGGTGGTCGAGCACGTCCTGGGCGTCGTCGAGTTCGCCGGGCAGCGCCTCACGCACGTCGTCGAGCAGTTCCAGCACATCACCGCGAGGCACGATGCAATTGCGAGTCGGCGGGATACCCCGCGCCTCTTCGACGATCGCGACCAGTTCGTCGAGTGCCTCGAATACGCGATACATCCTGCTGACCCCACTCTCGTGCCGAACTACTGCTCTCGGCCCAGTGTGCCCGCATCCCGCGTGTCTGCCCAGATCACCTTCGGTGTGTCGGATGGTGTTTCCTATCCCACACAAATCAAGTGGAGGAAATCTCTCCGCTTGGTGCTATCTTTTTCTACTGAGCGGTAGACCAGCCGGAACCCGTCACCCTCGGCGTCCGGCACTGTGCGATCGGAACGACAATGGTTGTCCTTTATCCGGCACCTCCGGGTATGTGGGTGAACCCACAGCCCGATCCGGGCGTATCCATCGTGCGCAGCGAACTGCCGGCCGAGACGCCGGAGCCGCAGCAGTCCCCGCCCGTTGTCGGCCGCCTCGCCTCGCGCTTCGCCGACTATCTGCGCGGGGACCACTGGCTGTCGCAACTCGTCCGGTTCGCGCTGGTCGGCGGTTTCAGCAATATCGGCTACTTCCTGCTCTTCTTGGCCTGCTACAGCGGCGGGCCGCAGCTGGCCAACCTGACCGGATCCATCGTCAGCACGGCACTCGCCAACGAACTGCACCGCCGCCTCACCTTCCACGCCGCCGACCGGGTCGGCTGGCTAACCGCCCAACTCGAGGGCGGTGGACTGGCGCTGGCCGGACTCGCCATCACCTCGGGGGCGCTGGCGGTGCTCGACATCGCGGCGCCCGGCCTCGACGACGTCGCCGAGGCGATCGCCGTCATCGGCATCACCGCCGGAGTCGGCACCCTGCGCTTCCTCACGCTGCGGCTCTGGGTGTTCTGACTGTTCTGATCGCGGTGTTCCGATCGCCGGGCATTCCTGGACGGGGTGCGGCTGCAACCTGGTCATCTGTGTAAGGAACCGAGTCTCCTTACCCCACGTCCTAACTCAGCAAACGTCGTTGCGAGTTCTCATCGTGGGAGGTTCGGCAATGCACCACCGTTCGGAGAACCACTGTCCGGGAAGCCCCATCATCTGGCGGGCCGGTCTGCGCTCGGCCACCTCCCCGCGCCCGCGGGTACCGGTCCCCTGTCCTCTTCTCCCTCGCCCGCGCCGCACCCGGCCGTACCAGGACCCGCAATGACGCACCGCGACACGCGTGCCGAAACCTTGTGCCGCGCAAGCCGGTCAACGGTCCAGGGCGGGGTCGCCGGACTGCACCGGCGCCGAGACGCGGTCTCGGCGGGGGTCGGCGACGACGAGATCCGGCGGCGGTGCGCGATCGGGAACTGGCGGCGGGTGCGGCGCGGGGCGTACGCCGAGGCCTCGCTCCTCGCGGAATTGGACGGCGTGGCACGGCACCGGCTGGCGGTGGCCGCACTGCTGCCGGAGATGGCGGCCGATGCCGTGGTGAGCCACCAATCGGCGGCGGTCGTGCTGGGTGCGCCGATGTCGCCGGCACTGCTGGACCGCGTGCACGTGACACGCAATCGACGCCACGGCGGGCGCATCAAACCGAATCTGCAGGTGCATTGCGCGCCCGTCGCCGTAGTGGCCGAACGGCACGGGCTGCTGGTCACCAGTCCCGCCCGCACGGTCGTCGATCTGGCTCGCACCCTTCCGTTCGAATCGGCGGTCGTCGTCGGCGATGCCCTCGCTCGCGAATTCGGCATCACCGCATCGGCATTGGCGCGCGAACTGGCCTGCGCCCGGGGCCGGCGCGGCGTCGACGGCGCCCGGCACGTGATCGGTTTCCTCGATCCGCGCAGCGCCGGAGTCGACCACTCCCGGATCCGGGTGTTGCTGCGGCTGCTCGGCTTCCCGCCGGCGTCCGCGGGTGGGGTGATCCATGCCGAGGACGGGAGAGTGCTGGGGGCGGCCGACCTGTATCTCGGCCGAACCGGGGTGGTGCTCGAGGTCGATGGGGACCGCCCGAGCAGAGCGGGGGCGCATGGCGGTCTGTCGCGCCGCCCGCCGGATGCGGTGTTGCGGCGCTATGGATTTCAGCCGGTCCGCACCACCTGGCGCGGTTTGAGTACGGGAGGCACCGCGGAACGCGTGCACGCTGCGCTGAGCCGGTCCCGCGAGCAGCGCTCCCGGGGTTACATCCGCCCCGCGCCCCTCCCGGCGCCGACGCCACTGCGGCTGCGTGCGCTGTGACGACCACGATCGGCTCGGCCCGCCCCGACCTGTTAGCGTCGCTGCATGGCTGGAGCACTGTGCCCCGGGTCCTTCGATCCGGTGACCAACGGGCATATCGACGTCATCTCGCGCGCGGCTGCGCAGTTCGACGAGGTCGTCGTGACCGTGATGATCAACAAGAGCAAGCAGGGCATGTTCAGCGTCGACGAGCGGATCGAGATGTTGCGCGAGGCGACCGCCGATCTGCCCAACGTACGGATCGAATCCTGGTACGGGCTGCTGGTCGATTTCGCTCGCGAACAGGGCATCACCGCCATGGTCAAGGGTCTGCGCGATGCCACCGATCTCGGATACGAGATGCAGATGGCCCAGATGAACAAGCACCTCTCGGGCGTCGACACCTACTTCCTGGCCACCAACCCGGCGCTGAGCTTCCTGTCCAGCTCCCTGGTCAAGGAGGTGGCGACCTTCGGCGGCGACGTCACCGGCATGTTGCCACCGGCCGTGCACAAACGCCTGCTCGCCCGCATCGCCGAACGCCGCGGCTGAGTCGGTCGCCGTGGCGGCGGGAGCCACCGCGGCGGCAGGCCTTGCCGGCGGAACGACCGTCGACCGAGCCCGAGGCCGGGATTATCCGTGGTATTCCGCCAGATCGACGCGAGTTTCGCCGTATCGGCGCGACTTCAACGCCGAATAGCCTGCGGGCCATGCCGTTTCCGGTGATCGCGCCGACCGCTCGACGACGATCAGCGCGTCCCCGCACAACCAGCCGTTGGCCGACAACGCCCGCAGGTCGGCCTCGACAGCGGCGTCGGCGACCGCGTAGGGCGGGTCGGACAGCACCAGGTCGTACGGTTCGGCGGGTGCTGTCGCCAGCACGGAAGCGACTGTGCCCAGGCGCAATTCGGCGCCGGGCACATCCAGATCCGCGATATTGCCGCGAATCACCGCGGCCGCCTTGCGATCGGATTCGATCAGCAGCGCATGAGACGCACCGCGCGACAGCGCCTCCAGACCGAGGGCGCCGGACCCGGCATAGAGGTCGAGCACCCGGATGCCGTCGAAATCCATGCGCGCGGAAAGCGCGTTGAACAGCGCTTCCCGCACCCGGTCCGAGGTCGGCCTGGTCCCCGCGGGCGGAACCCGCAGTCGCCGACCACCGGCCGTGCCCGCGACGATCCGGGTCACCGCGATCCCCCCGCCACGGCAAGCCGAGGGCAAGCGCGAGCCGGTCCGTGACCGATCACGGCCGGCCCTCGTCCCGCGCACGAATGTGGATGACCGGCATCGTCATTCGGCCGATGTCTCGTTCATGCGCAGTTCCACCAGCAGGTCGCCGCCTTCCACCTGCTGCACCGTGCCGATCGCCACGCGGGCGACGACTCCGGCGCGGGGTGCGGTGATGGCGGCCTCCATCTTCATGGCCTCGATGGTGCCGACCGTGTCACCGGCGGCGACCGTA